>JBMFSZ010000077.1:4900-11487 GCA_049967315.1 Desulfomonilaceae bacterium | reverse complement strand
ATCCTCAGTTGCGAGCAATCCACCCAGGTTGTCGAACAAATGGCCAAGTCTTCGTTATTCTGGGAAATGTTTCCAGAGCTGTTACCAACACGGGGATTTGAGCAAAACGCCTTCCACCATCTGGATGTCTGGGGTCATACTGTTGAAGCGCTGGAGAATTTTGAAAGCCTTGTCCGAAAAGTGGAAACCGTGTTTGGCCCATTTTCCGATAAAATTAAGGATTATATTTTCGAAGAAGTTGTGTTGGGAAGACCCAGGATATGGCTACTTAAGCTTGCGATTCTGTTCCACGATTCAGGTAAACCATTTTCATTGAGTGTGGACGAAAAAGGAAGGCGTAGATTTATCGGCCACGAAAAGATCTCGATGTCGTTGATCATGGAAGTCGGAAGCAGGCTCAAGTTGGCTTCACGGGAATTGTCGGAGGTGTCATCGTGGGTTGCTGGCCACATGAGGCCATCTATTCTGACTATCGAAAATCTTTCAGATAGAGCGATGTTAAGACTGCGCCAAAAATCCGGGATTCACTTTGTGGGACTCATTTTACTGTATCTCGCAGACATTTCAGCAAGCCGAGGAAATACGAGAAAGCCCGAAGAGTTTACTCGAGCAAGGATGGCCGCTAAGAAAGCCATTGAGATGGCTTTTCGGGAAGATGAGGAGCCTGTCAAGCCTTTGCTTGACGGTGTACAACTAATGGAGGAATTCAACCTTGAGCAGGGGCCACGTATAGGCACGATAATGAGATGGCTAGTAACGGAGCAGGCTTTGGGTACAATCAGGGATCAGGAGCAGGCGAGGCAGGCCATTCGGCGATATCTCGACCAGCATCCATCAAGCAAATAAAAAGGAGATCCGCTGCATTTCAGATCTCCTATTATTGTCAATCAGTTGCCAAAAATTGGACTTTATGTTCGAAAATAACTGACTATCAGGGCCTGTTGTCATTCCTTTCCCAAAGAGGCCCCGAGGTTCTCTTTTAAAAGATCACCGAGATTCGAAGCCACCACATCCTGGCCACCGGCATAGCTTTTTTGTTCGTAGTCAGAGCTTTTTTCAAGGCTCTTTATAGACAGCGCTATCTTCTTGTCCTTCTTGTTGACCTTTAAAACGACGGCAGTAAGTTCAGCTCCCTCTTTGGTGAAGTCATGCGGTGAACTCACTCTTTCTTTTGAGAGTTCGGAGACATGAATCATCCCCTCTATACCTTCTTCGATCTCAAGAAAAACTCCGAAATCAGTAATAGAGGACACTTTGCCTACGACCTTGGATCCAGGAGGATATCTGTCAGGGACAGTTTCCCAAGGATCTTCAACCATTTGTTTTATACCAAGAGAGAACCGCTCATTCTCTTTGTCAATATTCAACACCACGGCCTGCACTGTCTGGCCTTTTTTATACAATTCTCCGGGATGCTTGATCCTTTGGGTCCAGGATATATCTGAAATATGCACCAGACCATCAATGCCTTCATCGATACCGACAAAGATACCGAAGTCAGTCACATTTCTGATTTTACCTTCAATCTTGGTACCTTCCGGATAACGCTCAGCAATAACATCCCACGGATTTGAGCGTAATTGCTTAACTCCGAGAGAGATCCTTTTCTGCTCCTTATCAACATTTAGTACCATGACATCGAGTTCTTCACCGATGTGAACCATTTTGGAAGGATGCCTCGGTTTTTTGGTCCAAGCCATCTCAGAAACATGCACTAGTCCTTCAACCCCTGTTTCAAGCTCGACGAACACTCCGTAGTCTGTAATACTGACGACCTTCCCTGTCCATTTGGACCCCACGGGATAGGTCTCATCTACTCTTTCCCAAGGATCAGGAGCAAGCTGTTTAATTCCAAGCGATACACGTTCTTTATCTTTGTCAAACTTGAGGACTTTGACTTTCACCTCATCTCCGACCTTGATCATGTCAGATGGATGATTAATCCGTCCCCAGGACATATCCGTGATATGAAGCAAGCCATCGATTCCACCCAAGTCGACAAATGCTCCGTAATCAGTGATATTCTTTACAACTCCGGTAAAAATCTCTCCCGATTCCAGCGCCTTTTCAATGAAGTCTTTACGCTGATCACGCGTTTTATCCAGAAGAGGGCGCCGAGACAGAACGATATTGCCGCGTTTACGGTTGTATTTCAGAACGTTGAACTCGAATGTCTCACCGATATATTTGTCAAAATTCCGGACGGGCTTTAAATCAATCTGAGAACCTGGAAGGAAAGCTGGGACACCGATATCGACCTGCATTCCGCCTTTGACACGCGCAACGATCTTCCCCAGAATTGTTTTTTCAGTCTCACAAATTTGGGCGACTTCGTCCCATATCTTTATTTTATCAGCCTTGATTTTGGAGATTCTTACACCTCCGCTATCCCCCATATCCTCCAGGAACACTTCGACCTCATCGCCCACTCCAACAGTGAGTTTCATTTCACTGTCCATGAATTGATCAATAGGGATCTGTCCCTCCGACTTTGACCCCACATCAACCATCACGTGTTCCGGCGTAATTTGAACAACTACGCCCTTTACGATCTGTCCTTCCTGGGCTTTGTGAAAACTGCTTTCAACGAGTTCTGCGAAATTTTCCTCTTTTGTCGTATCCTGCCCTTCTTCTTCGTTGGTTAGGTTGTTAGTGGTTTGGGTTTCCAAATTTTCCATCCAGTCAGCACCCCCAGACTCTTTTGTCCGCCATAGGTTTTCCTAGCACGCTGCGTAATCTAATACATATATATGCTTTTTAAGATCAACACAAGAGATTTTGTGAAATCGCACTTCTTTATTTTGCGTCCTCTACCTTTGAAGCTATGCGCTCGAGCATGATTTCCAGTATTTCATCAGGCGTCAAGCTTGTAGTGTCAACAATGATTGCGTCATCGGCAGCGGTTAAAGGCGCAAGGCTACGCGTCTCATCTCTATGGTCTCTAGCGCGCATCTCTTTCAAGACAGCCGAAAAATTTGCCTCAATCCCTTTATGAAACAATTCCTCGTATCTTCTCCTGGCCCGAGTTTGAGAATCCGCTGTCAAAAAGAACTTTACGTCAGCCAGAGGAAAAACCACAGCTCCCATGTCTCGCCCTTCGGCTACCAAGTCGCATTTCTCTGCAACCGATCTTTGAATCCCAAGCAAGAATTCTCTGACCTGGGCTTTGGCCGAAAATTTTGACGCAGCGATTCCTACATACTCGGAACGTATCTCCCCACTGACGTCTTCGCCACCAAGGGTAACCTTCATGCTCCCAATGTCAGGATCGACCCCGATGTTCAGCGAATGGATCAAGGTATTGGGGATGTTGTGGTTTTCCGGATCCACTCCACCTCTGATAAGCGCCAGCGCAATAGTTCTATATAAAGCGCCGCTATCGAGCATACAAAACTGGAGTCTCTGAGCCAGCTTCCTTGCTATCGTGGTTTTTCCCGCGCCTGCCGGACCATCGATAGTTATAACAATAAAACGCTTGTTTTGAAAATTGTTCGTCATTCCAATTTCTATAATTTCTCGTTACCCATTGGAATTCCCATTGAGTTTTCTTAGGAAACAGCGCCATGTAATTCATTGGCTACCTTTTTCAAGGCATCCATAAACTTCACATTCTCTTCCTCCAGACCAATCGTTACACGAATATGGGATGGTAAGCCGAAGCTTTTGAGATGTCTCACTATTACTCCTTCTCGCAACAACCCCAAATACAGCTTTTCAGCGTCACAATCCGGCTTGAAAGCGATAAAATTCGACTCAGTCGGTATCGGATCGAAACCCAAATTGGCCAAATTGTCCATGAGGAACTCTTTACCCTGAAGATTCACCTTGCGAGACATGGCTATGTGGTCGTCGTCACCAATAGCCGCCAATGCAGCCTCCTGTGCGAGCAGGTTGACATTGAAGGGCATCCTGACCCGGTTGAGCAATTCAATTAGCCATGCCTGAGCTATTCCGTATCCTACTCTCAAACCCGCCAACCCATAAATTTTTGAAAATGTTCTCAGAAAAATCAGGTTCTCGTAGCTAGCTACATAGTCGATTCCGGAGGGACAATCTGAACAGCATACGTACTCGCGGTAAGCTTCATCGAGGACAAAAATCACCCCTTTTTCCCGAGTAATATCGAGCAGATTCTCAAATTCACGCCTGCCAAAAATCGTCCCCGTCGGACTGTGGGGATTCGACAAAAAAAGAATTCTGGTTTTTGGTGTAATTGAAGCCGCCATAGCGGGAAGGTCCGCATGAAAATCCTTTAACGGGACCATTACCGATTTTCCACCAAAAAGCCTGGTCACAATTTTATACATGGAAAATGACATTTCAGGCATTATCACTTCATCTGCCGTCCCCAGAAAAACGTGAGCCAACATCTGCATTATTTCATCGGAACCATTACCTATAACTATTTGATTCACGTCTACACTGTAATGGCTTGCAAGTGATTTTTTTAATTCAGGGCTGGTTGATTCAGGATAGATGTTCGACAACGGAATACTTCTCGATATGGCAGCCATAGCCTTAGGAGACGGACCCAAAGGGTTTTCATTAGACGCCAACTTTATAGCGTTACAGATTCCCAGTTCCCGTTCGACTTCCGCCACAGGCTTTCCAGGAACGTATACCGGAATCGACAAGACATTCGGCATCACACGCGCTTTGGCCCAATCTGGAATTTTTGCCTTCATTATTTAGACTTACCTTTCATATCAAAACCGGCCACTTCAATTTTTTCGCAAGGGAGATGCAAAAACCTGGCCGAGTTTTTATAACTTTCTCTTCGATATTGGTCAACTCCGGGTTTACTTACAAACCCTTCTTGTATTTTTGTAATGGTAGGTCTAAATTTTAAAAAATCGTTTTATGAAGGAATATTGTAACTAATTCATGCCTTATAAAAATTTACGCCAGTTTTTAGAGAAACTTGAAGACTCCGGGGAATTGTGTCGAATAACGACCGAAGTCGACCCTGTTCTAGAAATTTCTGAGATCACCGACCGTATCTCAAAAACTGATGGGCCAGCCCTCCTTTTCGAAAATGTCAGAGGCGCTTCACATCCTTTGCTCATAAATGCTTTTGGCAGCTATAAACGAATGTGTCTTGCCTTGTCGTGCGGATCGTTCGATGAAATAGCGAACAGGCTTGAGAGCAGTATGAAAATCCGGCCTCCCGATGGACTAATTCAAAAGATTCGACTGCTGTTTACTTTAAAGGATATGGCAAGTATCATCCCCAAAAAAGTTAAAAACGCGCCTTGCCACGAAAACATATCCTACGGTGGGGCGCTTCTCGACAGGCTCCCCATTATGACATGCTGGCCTAAAGATGGTGGGCCTTTTATTACATTGCCGGTAGTTATCACAAAGGATCCTGACACAGGTATTCAAAACGTCGGTATGTACCGTATGCACAAGTACACCAATTCAAGCACAGGAATGCACTGGCAGTACAACAAGGACGGCTCCAGGCATTTTGACAAATACAAAAGACTCGGCCAGCGAATGGAAGTTGCCGTGGCTCTGGGTGGCTGCCCGGCAGTTACTTACGCTGCTACCGCTCCCCTCCCGCCAGACATAAACGAGTTTGTTTTTGCCGGATTCCTGGAATCAAAACCTATTGAAATTGTTAAGGCTAAAACAGTAGACCTCTATGTACCAGCGGAATCCGATTTTGTCCTTGAAGGCTACGTAGATCCTGAAGAACAACTCATTGAAGGGCCCTTTGGTGACCATACTGGTTTTTATTCCGCGGCAGATATGTATCCGGTTTTCCATTTAACGGCTCTCACATACAAAAATGACGCTATTTACCCGGCCACGCTAGTGGGAAAGCCGCCAATGGAGGATTGTTTCATGGCAAAAGCCACGGAAAGAATTTTCCTCCCGATGCTAAAGTTTCTAATCCCGGAAATAGTTGATATGGAACTTCCAATCGAGGGCGTATTCCACAATTGTGCTTTAGTTTCGATAGAAAAGAGGTTTCCCGGTCAGGCGAAAAAAGTTATCAACGCCCTTTGGGGATTGGGTCAGATGGCTTCGACAAAATTTATTGCGATATTTGACAACGATATCGATCTCCGGGACACCAGCACGGTAGTGTGGAAACTTCTCAACAACGTTGATCCGAAAAGAGATTTGCTAATTTCTGAGGGGCCTCTGGACGCTCTAGATCATTCGGCGCCATATTTCAATTTTGGTGGTAAGATGGGTATCGACGCTACAAGGAAGACTAGAGAAGAAGGCATGGGTAGAGATTGGCCCGAAGAAATAGAGATGTCACAGGACATCAAGGACAAAGTTACGCGTAGATGGAAAGAATATGGATTTTAAGAAATTCTCTTCTCTTATAATGATAGAGCAGACCTTCTTCGCTCTCCCGTTTGCCTATCTCGGAGTTCTTTTCGCCAACGGCAGAAGCGTCCATACATGGATTCTCGTGACAATAGCTTTCGTGGCGGCAAGAACGGCAGGAATGTCGTTCAACAGGATCCTGGACGCCAGTGTAGACGCGAAAAATCCTCGCACCAAGGATCGCCTCATCCCCAGGGGTGAAGTTAGAAAATCCGAGGTTTGGTTGATCGGGATAGCAT
>JBMFSZ010000077.1:0-4890 GCA_049967315.1 Desulfomonilaceae bacterium | reverse complement strand
CTGCGCAATACTGGTTCTGGCGTCCCTGATGTTAAACAGACTTTGCTTCTATCTTTCTTTCCCGGCAATTTTTTTGCTGTACACTTATTCGTACTTCAAACGATTTTCTTCATCATCCCATTTCTACTTGGGCCTGGTTGAAGCCGTAGCCCCCATTGGCGGTTACATCGCTGTCACCGGCAAGTTTTCTGTGGCGCCCATTCTCCTGGGAAGCGCGATCTTGCTATGGATAGCAGGCCTTGACATCGTTTACGCAATCCAGGATGTGGATTTTGATCGAAAGGAAGGGCTATATTCTTTTCCGTCAGTGTTCGGCGAAAAGGTAGCGCTATTGACTTCAGAAATCTGTTACGTTCTTTCCATCACGGCCATGATAGTCGCTGGCATGATTACGGGAAAAAGCGCCCCCTATTGGCTGGCCCTGGCCGGAATAGGATTCATTTTCACATACCAGCAAAAGATTATAAAAAGCGGAGATGTGTCACTGGCGCTGAAGAAATTTTTTAAAGCCAACCTTTATGTGTCCCCGCTTCTTCTGATCGGCGCCCTGCTTGACGTTTTTCTGCAAGCTTAAGCCCTCAATATCAAGTGTAGTAGCATGAACTCACCAGATCTTCCGGATACAATAAGAGATAGTAAACTTAAAACAATAGCGAAAAAGGTAATCGACGGTAAACCAGTTTCCAGGTTGGACGCAAAATACATGCTAACAACCAACAACGTTCTCGATCTAGGGAAAATCAGCAATTTCGTTCGAAGAGAACTCCACGGGGATGTTGCGTACTATGGCGTAAACATGAACCTGAATTTTACTAATGTATGTGAACTTCGTTGCCCTTTATGCGCCTTTTCCAGGGATGAAGGCGACAAAGACGCCTATACGCTCTCCCTGGAGCAAATCGAGCAACGTGTTAAAGACGCTGTGGCTACAGGAATCGATGAAGTCCATATCGTGGGCGGCCTTAATCCAAATCTACCCCTTGATTACTTCGTAGACATGATAAGGCTAATCAAGAGAATAAAACCCGACATTTTTGTCGTGGCCTTTACGGCTGTTGAAATCGATTATTTTGCTAGAAAAAACAAATCTTCAGTGCGGAAGATACTTCAAACGCTTATAGACGCTGGAATTGGAGCCATGCCTGGAGGAGGAGCGGAGATTTTTTCTCCTCATGTTCGTGATACCATTGCGCCATCCAAAATTCCCGGGTCCCGGTGGCTCCAGGTGATGCGAACTGCCCACGATCTCGGGCTAAAGACCAACGTTACCATGCTTTATAATCATATAGAAGAAGTTGATGACATAGTGGATCATCTTGCGAGAATAAGGAAACTCCAGGATGAAACTCATGGATTCAAAACGCTTGTGCCACTTCTGTTCCACGGCGAAAATACCAAGATTGAAGCGAAGCGCCCAACCTCTACAGGTTACGATGACATACGAATCTTCGCCACCAGCAGAATATTCCTCCACAATGTCCCGCACATAAAGGCTTTGTGGATGTATCTTGGCGACAAGATGGCACAAGTGCTCCTGAAGTTTGGGGTTGATGACTTCGCAGCTACCTATCACAACGAAAAGGTCGTCCATGCTGCGGGCGCTAAGACACCCGCCTATGGGTCTGAACCGTTCCTCAAAAGGTTGATCGAAAATGCTGGCTTCCGTCCAGTCAGGACAACAGCAAGTTACTGGATTCAGTAGAACTGGAGATCCGTTAAAATGGAAATTGGTTACATCGACTATCTTAACTGTTATCCTTTCTATTACAAAATGTTTGAAAAAGAGCCCCTCGAAGGTGTTCGGGTTGTACCTGCCCTTCCAGCACAGTTGAACCAGATGGTTAGAGATAAGGCCCTGGATTTGAGTCCTATATCCGCCGCGACCTATGCCGCGGTCAAAGACGACGTTTATCTTTTGCCACAATTCTGTTTGAGTTCAGTTGGCTACGTTGGCTCTGTCCTTTTATGCAGCAATTTACCTATTGAACAGCTAGATGGTAAGAAAATTGGTATGTCAAGCGCTTCTCACACATCAAGGGTTCTCTTGAGAGTCCTTATGAAGAAATTCTTTAATGTTCAGCCTTGCTACGTTTCCTCCCGACCATATGAAGATTTAATAGAGTACGACGCTGCCTTGATAATCGGAAATGACGCCATGACAGACAAGGTGGATTCCGTACCCTACAAATATGATCTTGGCGAATTGTGGCTTCAGAAAACCGGGTTTCCTATTGTTTTTGCGGTATTTGTAGTCAGGAGACAAACTGTCAGGCAAAACCCGTCCGGTGTAAAAGCCGTGATAAATTCCTATGCCTCATCTATAGGCCTTCTCAGTCAGGAAAAGGGAAAAATCATAATTAAGGCTAAGGAGAAATATCCCAACATCTTTTACGACGTAGACAGTTATTATGACACGCTGCAGTTCGAGTTTGCCGACAATCTGAAAGAGGCGTTCAGGTATTATCTCTCGTTGGCAGAGGAAGCCGAACTGTTGGGACAGGTAAAATCCCTGGAATTTCTCGATGACAAGTTTTAAAAAAAATCCGGCAGCGCCAAAGCGACCAATGAATCATACTTCAAATCAGGAAGACCTCAGGAACAGAATCTATAGCGGACTCAGAATTTCCCCAGTAGAAGCTTCGATACTATTTTCATGGGACATAATCGAACTTGGTGAAGCCGCCGACGCAAGAAGAGCTATGACAGTCCCAGGCGAGCAGGTAGGCTTCATCATTGATCGAATAATTAATTACTCGAATATTTGCGAGGCTGCCTGCGACTTTTGCGCTTATCATGCTGGAGCAAATCCGGCGGGTCCTTATGAACTTTCGATAGATGAAATCCTGGAAAAGATTCAGGAACTCGTCTCCGTCGGCGGAACTCAGGTAATGCTCCAGGGAGGCCTCCACCCGCATTACAATCTGAACACCTATCTGGATTTGATTAAAGCCGTGAAACGAAATTTTCCCGAGATTTATCTCCACTCTTTTTCGCCTTCCGAAATTGTTCACATTTCGCGAAAAAGTTCAGCTTCCATCGACGAGATAATATCCAGATTGAAAGAAGCTGGCCTGGATTCAGTTCCCGGCGCGTCAGATCTGCTGGTGGACAGAATACGTTCAAAGGTCAGCCCCAGGAAGATTACCAAACAGCAATGGGTTGACGTCATGTTTGCCCTGCACCGTAATGGCATGAAATCATCCGCGACAATGACCTATGGGATGGGGGAAACCTGGGACGAAAGGATCGAGCACTTGAATGTCATACGGGACGTGCAGGACAAGACTGGTATACTTAGGGCTTTTATACCGTGGTCCTTCTCACCCACCAACACGAAACTGAGAGACATAGAACCTGCCACAGGAGTGGATTATCTGAAAATTGTTGCAATATCCCGCATCTACCTCGACAACGTAAGGTTTATTCAGGCTGGATGGTTAACAGAAGGACTCAAACTGGCCCAAATTGCTCTCACTATGGGGGCTAATGACATGGGGGGCGTCCTGATGGAAGAAAAGGTTGTAAAAGCCACAGGTATTGAGACTAAGTCTAACATTTTAGAATTTATTGACATAATAAAAAACGCCGGGAAGATTCCTGTCCTTAGGGATTCTGAATACAAGAAAATAAGAACGTATTGACATGACTGAACTCTCTTTTGCATTTTCACCCTGCCCTAACGACACCTTTTCATTTCACGCTTTGCTTAATCGACTTGTAGATACCCGTGGCTATGAATTTATTCCACGAATTTACGATGTAGAAAAACTCAACCAGGACGCCCTCTTCCAAACCTATCAGATCAGCAAGCTTTCTTTTTACGCATATTTGCTTCTGAAAGAGAAATATGAACTGCTAGATTCTGGCTCAGCCCTGGGTTTCGGCTGTGGTCCTCTTCTTGTAGCATCAAGAGAAAAGCCATTTACAGCCCAATCAAAAGTCGCAGTTCCAGGTAAGTACACAACGGCGTTCCTTCTCCTCAAGCTTTGGAACCCTGAGATAAAAGATTTTGTGATAACCAGGTTCGACAAGATTCTGCCCGGTGTGAAGTCTGGAGAATTTGACGCTGGGCTCATCATTCATGAAGGAAGGTTCGTCTACAAGGATTATGATTGCTCTAAAATAGTAGACCTCGGTGAATGGTGGGAAAAACAAACAAATTCACCTATCCCCCTCGGTTGCATAGCAATCAGTAAGGAAGCGAACACAATCATACACAAGGAGCCTGTTGAGAACATCATTAGGGATTCTGTCGCTTTTGCCATGAAAAACAGGAACGATTCACGCGGTTTCATATTGGAGCATGCCCAGGAGTTGAGTGAAACGGTTATAGATAGCCACATTAATCTTTACGTAAACGACTTTACACTTTCCTTGGGACAGGTGGGGCTAAAGGCGATTCAGAAGCTGGATGAGATGGCGGGATGCAAAAAAGTCCTTTAAAGTGTATCGTGATGGCCACTCGGCTTGAATCACAGCCTTTTATTGAGGGTCTTTCGTTATCAAGACAAACTAGCGAACCTCTTCCGGTCTACAAAAATGATTCGTTTATCCTGGTGATTTCAGGCATTGGCAAGACCAATTCCTCGGTAGCGACCACGTTTTCGTGCCTCAGGTTCAACCCTTGCTGTATCTTGAACCTTGGAGCGGCGGGAGCCACTGGTCCTTCTCTTGGCCTTGGGATGAATTTTCATGTCTTCGAGGCTATAGAATATGACCGGCCTCAATTTAAGTCACGAAAACCTTATATCCATGCCCCTGACTTAATTGAAGGATTCACATCCGCCAGAATTGCAACTTTAGACAGGCCTGTTCTGGACCCTTCGGAAAGACAAAAGATTTCACTGGTCGCGGATCTTGTTGATATGGAAAGTGCGGCCGTTATCCAGG
>JBMFSZ010000076.1:0-11522 GCA_049967315.1 Desulfomonilaceae bacterium | reverse complement strand
GCCCATGAAGCCCGAAGGCGCAAACCAGCAGCCGCCAAGTCTGCCACCGGCTAACTCTTACAAGACCGAAAGCAGATAACTTCCCCAAAAGCCTTTGAGGTTTTGAGGTATGGAAACGAGTTACAATTTTAGTCGAGCCCGCGAATTAATGGTGAAGAGGCAGATCGAAGCTCGTGGGGTTTCTGACCGACGTGTTCTTGCAGCGATGAGAGAAGTTCCGAGGCATATTTTTGTGGGAAAATCCCAGTGGAACAATGCTTACGATGATTGCCCGCTGCCAATTGGTTTTGGCCAGACCATAAGTCAGCCTTACATGGTTGCAATCATGACAGAATTGCTCCATCTGACAGGGGACGAAAAGGTTCTCGAACTCGGAACAGGTTCGGGATACCAGGCGGCTATTCTGGCCAAACTTTGCAGGTGGGTTTACACAGTCGAGCGAATCCCCGAACTCTCAGAAAAAGCCAAAGAGAATACGGCTTCCTGTGGGTTGACCAACATTACATTCATAGTCTCAGACGGCACGAAGGGGTGGCCCCAAGAAGCCCCGTACGATGGAATGGTAGTTACTGCAGGCGCCCCCCACGTTCCAGACCCTCTTTTTGAGCAGCTTGCTGAAGGCGGTAGGTTGGTAATCCCGATTGGCGACAGGTTTTCTCAAAATCTGAAAGTTGTGGAAAAGGTCAAGGGCCAGATAAAGACTAGTAACTACTTTGATTGCAGATTCGTCGATCTGATTGGAGAACATGGTTGGTCCGAATCATGAATTGGGCAGTGAGTGTATGTTCCTGCTAGAATCTAATGATCAGCCCGAGTAGGTTGATTAACAACCTGATACTTCCCGTATGTACGTTGTAAAAAGTTGCGTCCACATATTAATTTGTTACTAAC
This sequence comes from Desulfomonilaceae bacterium, assembly GCA_049967315.1. Taxonomy (GTDB): domain Bacteria; phylum Desulfobacterota; class Desulfomonilia; order Desulfomonilales; family Desulfomonilaceae; genus CAJBEZ01. The sequence continues at coordinate 10,631 of JBMFSZ010000076.1, read as the reverse complement.
GATAGTCCTTTTGGCGGCCCTTGTTGGATGCGTCAAAAGAGGTTCCGACTGGCCTGTATCAGTTGCTGGCGCTCCGAAAAACTTAGGAGGAATGTCGGATTCGGGCCTTCGTTATCATATGGTTGCCAAGGATGAGACCCTGTCAGGAATTGCCCGGGAATATGGAGTCGGAGTTCAGGACCTGGCAAGAATGAACGGGATTGAAAAGCCATATGAGCTTAAGGAAGGATCAAGGCTTATAATCCCGAAAACGCAGAACTTAGTCCAATTGAAAGAAGATGATGGCAGCAAAGATGAATCGGAAAAAATTGGGGAGCGTTCTGACTCAAAGCTTGCCTGGCCCATATGCGGCAAGATTATCAAAAAATTTGGAACCGGTGACAAATTACGTAAAAATGGGATAACCCTGGAAGGGGATTCTGGCGCCAAAGTTCGAGCCGCCGAGTCTGGTAAAGTTGGCCATGCCGGCGAAATTCCTGGTTTGGGTAAAGTGGTGTTGATAGACCACTCGGAAAGGTTGGTTTCGGTTTACGCTTATTTGAACGAAATATCGGTAGCCGAGGGTGATCACGTGGCACGCAATCAGGTCATAGGTTATCTTTCCAACTCAGCGAACAACAAGAAACCGAGTCTTTATTTTGAAGTCAGATCGCACGCCAAGCCGGTGAATCCCCTCAAATTCTTGAGTTCAAAGCCCTGAATTTAATGAAAGAGGCTCAGCATTCAATGCAGTCACATATACAGAAATCAGATAATAATAACGGATCTGACATAAGACAACTTTTATCCTCTGAGCGACCATTTACCATTGCTTCTGGAGTAATCTGCGCTTCAGCTCCGGTACTTGCCAAAGTGGCCCGCGAAGTAGATGAAATCGGTTTTTTGACGACAAAAACCTTGAGTCTAAATCCTCGAGCTGGATATGTTGAACCGGTCCTATATGAATACTATCCTGGCTGTTTCATAAACGCTGTCGGACTTGCCAATCCAGGCGCCTCCAAGTTTGTAGAAACCATAAAGCCTTTGCTACCTCTTTACGGGAACAAGCCACTGATGGTTTCCATAATGGGAAGTGACTCCAATGAATTTCTCGAGTGCGCTCTAGCCCTGAATGGAATAGCGGATGCCTTTGAACTTAACCTCTCATGTCCTCACGTTAAAGGGGGCGGACTAGCGGTTGGAACAGATCCGGAACTGGTTGAGAAAATTGTCAGGTTGCTCGTTCAAAAATTGCAAAAGCCCATCGTGCCCAAATTATCCCCGAATGTCCCGAATATTTGTGAATTTGCTATGCTCTGCGAGACCGCCGGAGCCAGCGCGTTGTCTTTGATCAATACCGTAGGGCCGGGTACAGCAGTGGACGATGACGGCAACCCAGTTTTGTCAAATGTTGTGGGTGGCCTTTCGGGCGCAGCTATAAAACCAATTGGATTGAAGATCGTCAGGGAAGTTTCATCAAAGGTCAACTTGCCTATAATAGCGTCAGGTGGCATTGGCGCCCCTCAGGATGTTAACGCGTATCGAAAAGCTGGCGCTTCCTATTTTGCGATTGGTTCCAGTTTGGCAGGAATGACTACGCCTCATTTAAAGCGGTTTTTCAAATGGCTTGGCGGTCAAGGTAGGGAGGCCATGCCCGGCTATTCTACGGGCCTAAAGCGATCGTGCAACAGTTTAACATCATATTCAATCGCCAGGGTTGCCAGTAACAGGAAGATTGCTTCAAATATGTTCCGCCTGGAACTCGACGGTGGGTCAAAATGTAATCCCGGCCAATTTTTCTTTCTCCGTTTACCGGGGGTAGGTGAAAAACCGTTTTCACCTATGGTTGATCATCCCGCGGTCTATCTGATCAGGCCAGTCGGTCCGTTCACGGAGAAGCTCTCAAGTCTGAAATCGGGATCGGAAATATATTTTCGAGGGCCGTACGGAAATGGATTCAAGGCTCCTGAAGAACGTGAAAAAATCATCATAATGGGGGGCGGAACAGGCGTTGCGCCGATACTTCTGTTTGCTACAAAATGGAAGAAATATATTTCTGAAGCGTTCCTCGGTTTTTCTCAGCCATTGGATGATTCTTTCCAGGCCGAGATAGAGTCTATTTTACCTGAAGCAAAGATCTCGATAGATTCTCCCGGTGAGCCAGGTGAAGTTCTGAGGCTTGCGCAGAGAAAAATTGGCGCGTATAAAGAAGATGACAAGGTTGATAGAGTGTATCTTTGCGGTCCATCGGTCATGATGCAAAAGGCTGGTGAATTTTTTTCGAGATTTGTAGGATCAGATGAGGTATATATAGCTAGAGAAGATGTTATGAAGTGCGGGATTGGTTTGTGCGGAAGCTGTGGCACAGAAAATGGTTTACGATCCTGCATTGACGGTCCGGTCGTTCCTTTCAGTAATTGACTAGATAAGCCCGATGTTACCAATGGCTTATTCTATTGAAATCAGACGGAATATTTCCCCCAATTATTATAAGGTAAAAAGTAAGCGCCACCATGATCACGTGTTTTTTGTGATCAGTGGACTTTAATACTTTAGAGGATTAATATGAAACTGCGTAAATCTATAGTTAAAGACATAGGTAACTGACATGTAGGTAAACCATATGGCTTCTTTAACCTAGAAAGGGATTGGCAGTGAAAACTATGAGACAAAAGAAACTTTCTTCGGAAGACCGCAAAACGCAAGTCCTCGCGGCAGCGCGGTCCCTTTTTGCTAGAGGGGGATTTGCAGAGGTGACTCTTGACGACATCGCGGCAATGGTGGGCATTAGCCGCCCACGCGTTATTCAGCTATTTGGCTCCAAACGTAACATTTACGAGGCGATTGCAGAGACGGCTTACAGATCTCACCCTATGGACCGAGATCTCGTAGGTCCCATGGAGAGGAAGGACGATTTCGGCGTATTTAAGGCCTTCGCATATCATATTCTGAAGCACACTATCAATCGGGAAGACCGCGAAATTTTCAAGATCCTCATGTATGCCAGACTGAGAGAAGACAGTTTTCACCAAAAGCATTTTCATGAGAAAGATACTCTCATGATTAGCTATCTGGCCGATTATGTGACGAAAAGAGTCGAAGAAGGTGTATTCAGGAAAATCGATCCTCGTACGATAATTTTCTGTTATCAGGCAATGATATCAAACCTGGCCATTTACAAAAATGTGATGAAGCGAATGGAGTTTGTTACGGTTGAGGCTCTGAGTGAGGAATGCGCTCAGATATTTCTAAAAGGCGTAATAGCGCCGAGTTCGGAAAGTTAGAGCGGTATGAATTGTCGGGCGCAATCCCGTGGAGGACTTGAACTATGGGGATTTGCTCAATAGAAAGTTGTATCGCTTGCGTATGTTAGCCCTAAGGTATCTGAACCCTAAACTACTTGCGGTTCAGAAACTGATAGCATGGAAAATTTGTTGGCAGCGTATTCATGATAACGACTCTCCGTTTGATCGCTGGGGGCCCAAACACATTGAAAATATCATGACGGTATAGCACGGTCACTTGAAGTCGTCATGTTTGAGCCAGACAGTAAATCGTTTTATTGGGTAAGAGTGTGGCGACATGAAGGGCTGTGGGGCTATGACGAATCAATTATCAGACAAACCGGGCCAGTTAAATCAATCCGTTACTGAATTCCGCCGCACTGGACTGTCTACATCTGAATTTCCTTTCTTTGATGATTCCTTGGTGTATGCGTGGCGACCCGTTTCGAAATCGTTTCTTAGATGGGTTCAGTCTGAGTCACAGGAGATAGTCAAGGAATGGGTAGACAAGCTGTCTGTGCTTTCCCCGTCTTATAAGAAATCACCTAGGGATGAACTGATAGGCACGGTATCTGGAGCTTTCGAGGCAAACCTGGAATACATTGCCTCCGGCGAGCTCGATCGAATGAACGCGTTCATTGATTACATCACCGAAAAAAGACTGGAAGCCGGCTTTTCGCTTTCGGAAGTTCAAAAGGCCTTCGAGTTGTTCAGGCTTGTCGTTTTGGAACGTCTTCGGTTTCAGAAACGCTTTAGTCTTCTCGCAAGTTCGGTTGAGTCTATCAACGCGTGTCTTTCTTACACCATTCATAAGTTTTCCGACCATTTTCAGCGAATGCACGAACTATCTATAAGGAGATACGCGAAAAACCTGGAACGTGACATAAGTATCAGGACCGCTGAGTTGACTGCAAGCAAGCATCGGTATCAGACCCTGGTTGAGGGAATAAATGACGGTTATTTCGTCATTCGGGACCAGCGAATAATCTTTGCTAACAGGGCTTTTTGCTCAATGCACAGGGCAGAGCTTGAAGATGTTCTGGGTAAGCCCTTTATGAAATTTGTGACTGAAGAATATCGAGAAGTTCTTGAACGCGCCTACTTTGAAATTCTTAAGGGAGGCACAGGTCCAGGTCCTGTTCAATATATGGTTCCTGGCGAACCACGAGATAACTCCCACCGGGAGGTTAGGGCAAGGCTCGCGGACTTGGGTGAAGGGCCAGTGATAATCGGGATATGCCGTGACATAAGCGAACGGGTTTCTATGGAATCCCGGGTCAGAGAAAACGAACGTCTAGCCTACATAGGGCAGTTGTCAGCTTCTCTTTCTCATGAGATAAGAAATCCTCTTTCCTCGATCAAGCTGAATTTGCAAATTCTAGCCAGGAGGCTGGATCTGGATGGCTATGATCAAAGAAGGCTTGAGATAACGGTGCATGAGGTCACCAGACTTGAAGAGATTCTGAGGCAGTTGCTCGATCTGGCTCGCCCAATGACGATTAACAAATCTCGCTCTAACTTAGTGACTATAGCGGAGGGGTGTGTGGGGCTGCTTGAACCGAAAGCCCAGGAAAAACAAGCGAACATAATCCAGCGGTACCCTTCGAAACCTATATTTGTAGAATTAGACGCCGCGAAAATCGAACAAGCCTTGATTAATCTTTTGCTCAATGCAATAGAAGCCAGTCCCAATGGCGGAGCAATAACGATCTGGATAAGAAAGTCCCATACACAAACCGGTAACTTCATTGAAATAGGAGTTAAGGACTCGGGTCCTGGAATAAGTCAAAACCAGTTGCGTACACTTTTTACCCCGTTCAGTACTAGCAAAAGCCATGGTAGTGGGTTGGGTCTCAGCAACGTAAAAAGAATTGTCGAAGCTCATACGGGCGCTATTGAAGTACGAAGTCACAGAAATTCGGGAGTGAGCTTTGTGATCAAGTTACCCATTATGGAGGGAACCCTCATCAGCAAATGTTAAGTCCTAACTTTTACGGGTTTAAATATTAGTGGTTTCAGCCTTGAACCAATCTGCTGGCAAGTATTTTTCCATAAATGGCAAATTTTTTGCCAATCGCTAGACTTCCCTCACGATCAGATTCGAAAAATCCCGACCAAATTTGTTAACAAAAGCCTGCTTTAAGAATTTTAGAACATTCATCAGACTTAGGCACAGAGTTTGCTTTATACTGTGTCAGCGGTCCCTAAAACCATGGCAGGTGGATATTTTGCAAGCGCAACTTATCTTCGCATTACTCGCAAGTGGTAAACAAACGATTTTTCCAAATTCTGGGAACCAATCATGAAACATGCTCATCTGATGAAATGTCGATCGTACAAGCGTCATTAAAGGAGATACAAGGCATGGCACAATCAAAAGCAGGTGGAAATTTTAATGCTGTGGTGGAACTTCTGGGCAATCACCCAAAAGTGCGAGGGGATAAAGCTGCGATCTACTGTGGCGATGACACCGTCACCTACAGGGAGCTTGAGCGGAACATTAATAGATTTGCCAATGTCTTGAAGGACTTGGGGCTGAAGCCAAAAGATAGGGTACTGATGGTGGCCCCCGATTCACCGGCCGCAGTTTACGCTTTTCTTGGGAGCATAAAATATGGCGCATGGCCAGTTCCTGTAAACACCATGCTCAAGGATGACGACTATGTATATCTGCTGAAGGATAGTCAGGCGCGGCTTTTGGTCACTACCACCGACAGCGTGGTGGCGCCAGTCAAGACAGAAGCATTGTGTAGCAGGCTATACCTGGACCAGGATTTTGACGCTCTCCTCAAATCGGCTTCAGACGAAGCCGAACCATATCTGGTTGGACAGGATGACATTGCTTTTTGGCTCTACAGTTCTGGTAGCACTGGGAGGCCAAAAGGGACTCCACACAAGCAAATCTCGATGATTTTTACAGCGGATAATTACGCTAAAACGGTGTTGGAGATTTCTGAGGAAGACGTGTGTTTTTCAGTAAGCAAAATGTTTTTTGCATACGGGCTTGGTAACAGCATCTCATTCCCGATGAGATTTGGAGCCTCAACCGTGCTTTTACCGGATAGACCGACTCCTGAACTTGTGTTGGAAACATTACTTAAATTTAGGCCTACAGTATTCTTTGGCGTGCCAACCCAGTATAATTCGTTGCTGAAAAAAATGAATGGGCAAAATCTCGATTTTATAAGGGCTTGCACATCGGCAGGTGAAGCGCTGCCGCCTGAGATCTTCAGGAAATGGAAAGAGAAGACCGGGTTGGAGATTCTCGATGGAATAGGTTCCACGGAAGCCCTCCATATATTTATTTCGAACCGCAAAGGGGACGTTAGGCCCGGCACGTCTGGTCGAATTGTGCAAGGGTATGAGGCCAAAATAGTTGATGAACAAAACCACGAAGTAGGTCCAGGTGAATCCGGAACTTTAGTCATTCGTGGCGCCAGCATTACTCCAGGTTATTGGAATCGGCCAGAGGAGAACGAAAAGAAGAAGCTTCCTGACGGCTGGTTCAAGACCGGTGATGTATATAGCCAGGTGGACGGATATTTTTCATATCAGGGTAGAGATGATGACATGCTGAAGGCGGGTGGACTTTGGGTATCACCAATGGAAATAGAGCATGCGCTCATGGAACATGAAGCTGTAAATGAATGCGCAGTTGTTGGACATGGCATTGACGGGCTGGTCAAACCTTTTGCTTACGTGGTTTTGAATGAAGGATGGAGCCAGCAGTCTGACAGTCAACTAGATCGAAAGCTTCTGGATTTCCTTGCTAACAAACTGCCAAAGTTTAAGCGCCCCTGGGGTATCCATTTTGTCGACGAATTGCCCAAAACAGCTACTGGCAAAATACAGCGATTTAAACTTCGCTCCTGACAGGGTATCTGGATCCGAAGGGAGCAGGGACCAATTTCTCAATTGATGATGACGATGCCGAGGAACCCATCGACAGTAACCTCGGCTCCAGTCTCTAGTGTTTCATAGCGTCCGGAATGCCTGCCACACATCGAACGCCATATTCTCTGGATATAATAGCCCCATGGATCACAACATCCCGCCGCGCCTGTCGATTCTCCCGGAGGCCAGTCGCGCAACGAAAGTCATGTGCGGGTCGATGGTGTCACAAACCAGTATTTCTCGGGGAATGAATTTCAACAAATCGTCATTATGTTTGACCACTCTGGCTTTGGTAAACGCCAAACAGGGTCCTGCCGGTTGTCCCGCTACCTGCCGAGCCCTATTCCTTGACCATTTTTTGTTTTCCAGAGTTTTCGAGGTGGGAACACGTTTGGGCTCATAGCTCGAATTTTCCAAAGCTAATGCAACTTCATCTGGCCCTTGAATGTCACAGAGCGCTTTACATCAATTTTGAAAACCTTCCAGACTCCCTAATGTGAGGCGCCAACAACGCTCGTTTCCCGGAACTGTGTTTCATGCGAAAATCCGCACTGTTCATTCTTGCAAGCGCCAAATTCTTGCCCTCAACAATGGTAGGTCAGAATCGGCAATTTGATTCTACGACAGGATAAAGGTCATGATTTCATGTTAAATACTGTCACGTTTTGGAAACGGTTGACTACATAAAACGTTTCAACTTCAAGTTTCATTAGGGCGGTGGTAGGCGAAGAAAGAAATTCCCCCATGTGGGGGTGTTTGGCCAGGTATTTCTGCTCTGCAAGGGCTCTGTCTTTTTCGTCAAGCTCGGAGGCTGTTCCTATTATAGTGACTGCAACTGCGTGACTGAGGTCGGCTACCTCGTTGGAACGATTGTCTACAAGCATGGCCACTCCTGATTGCGCAGATATATTAGTATATTTTCTCGTTGCTCTCGTAGTAGCAAAAAATATGGCGGACAGATCTTCGGTTTCGGCGAACGCGACAAGGTTCACGTACGGCCTTGTCTGTTCGAGTGTGGCTAGTACAGAAAACCTCTGCGTCTTAAAAAGGTCAACCAGTTGATTTCTAAGTTCGAGCTCTTTTTTTGATAAACCCATATTTCTCCTTGCGCCCTTGACAAGCCAGGGTACGTTGAAACCTTAATGATTCAGGCTTTTCAGCGAAATTACTCCTTTGCAAGGTCAGAAATGCAACCTTCGATCACGGTCGTAAGGTCCTTGCCTGCTTCCAGTTCCTGTCCGTGTACGAAAATTCTCCTGTCTTTTACCACTATTTCGCCCAATGCCAGTTCCCTGATAGCTGTGTTCAGGAGAGGAAGCTCCCTGATCTCACCTTCATGCCGAATCTTTTTGAAAAGAGGATGAGATTCTTTTTTGGCCAAACTGTCCAGATCGGGAAGATCCTGGTTCCATTGGGTCCATAACCCGTCCCATTGAGAACCTTTTATGGGAAACCTTGAGTATGAAATAACAGGCCCTCTATCTAGCTCTGCTGTGACCAAATGCACCATTATCCCCTGTTCGCTGGCCTCCTGCTGTATCAGCTGGTGTATAACTTCCTGCCAGGTTCCTTTAGGGCCCCATGGTAAGGCGGGGTGAATATTCACCATGTCAAAGGCTTCGAGCTCAGGCTTGCCTATGATTAGCATGTAGCCCGCCATCACGATCAAATCTACTGGGCTTAGCATATTGACCACGCGAACCACCTCGAGCCCGAACAAGTCACGCCAACGCTGAAGGTCAGAGGAGGCCTTTTCTGCTGTCAGACTTGCCGATATGCCTTTTTTCCTCAAGTCCGGCAGGAACCTCACGTGAGAAAGTGTGGCCACGGGGATACCAAAACCAGCCGCCAAATCGAAGAACATTTCTCTTTGTCTGTATTCTTCATTAAATGGGCCATCTCCAGTTTCCCTGTGACAGAAAATCCAGGATATTTCAGCTGGCAATTTTTCACTTATTATGAAGTCGTTGACGGTTTTCAAAAGGTTTCTGGCTGCTGGATCACGTCCTGTTGAAAACCATCCGATTTTTAATGTCATAACTGATTGCCTCTGATGATATAATTGATGTCCAGTGTGCCAAATTTGCCGTAGTCATACCTAAGGCCTAATGCGAAAAAGTCAGGTTCGATAAAATGCATGCGTTAGCCTACCGGTTTAAGTGCCCCAATGACAAAGTAAAACGCCAAAGCCAGATACCAGTTTCATGGTTGCGTTAGTTGTCAACGTCTAAGACGGGGGTCCAAGGAATCTCTTATTCCCTCGCCCAGCATGTTGTAACCCATTACAGTTAGAAGTATCGCCATACCTGGAAAAAGCGACAGCCACCAAGCAATTTCGATGTTGTCCTTTCCTTCTGTCAGCATGTTACCCCAGGACGGGTCTGGCGGCTGCACTCCTATGCCTAGAAAAGATAGACCTGACTCGATCAAAACAGCGGAAGCAATACCAAGAGTCGCCGCGACTAGAACAGGGGCCATGGCGTTTGGCAGTATGTGTAGGAATATAATTCTAGTATCACTGGCTCCCTGGCTTATAGCGGCCTGGACGTAGTCCCGCTCACGAATACTGAGGAATTCAGCCCGCACTAACCGCGCTACACCCATCCAAGAGGTTATGCCTATGACGATCATGATGTTCCAGATGCTAGGCCCGATGAACGCAATTACTGCCAATATAAGAAAAAACGAAGGAAAGCAAAGCATTACATCGACAAACCGCATGACACCCTTGTCTATCAGCCCTCCGTAATAGCCAGAAAGGGCTCCCAGGAAGACACCGATTAAAGTAGAGATGCCAACAGCTACGAAACCGACACTCAGAGATACTCCGGCCCCATGGATGATTCGGGACAGCACGTCACGGCCCAGAACATCCGTGCCTAAAAGATGTTTGTAAGTAGGTGGGGCAAGAATGTTTGACGTATCGATGCGATCTGGTGGGTAAGGAGCCAGTTCGTTGGCGAATATAGCCACGAAAAACAAAAAGGCCACCATGCACAACCCTGCCATTGCCATCTTGTTTTTTCGAATTCGTTTTACGAAATCTTCATTTAAAAGCATTAGGTAACCGTCAGTATCAACAACAGCGCTACTCGCTAACCCGTATTCTTGGGTCAGCCCAGGAGTAGAAGATATCTGCAAGCAAATTGCCTACAAGAGTCAGCGCGGCGCCTATGACCAGGATCCCCATAATTGTAGGGTAGTCTCGCATCATCACTGATTGGTAGAAAAGTTGTCCCATTCCTGGAATGGCAAAAATGGTTTCAAATATGACACTTCCGCCAATCAAACCTGGGACAGAAAGGCCCAATAGGGTTATCAGTGGAAGCAAGGCGTTCCTAAAGGCGTGCTTAAAAATTACAGTCTTCTCATCCAGACCTTTTGCTCTAGCAGTAGTTATGTAATCCTGTCTTATTACTTCGAGCATGTTGGACCGCATGTAGCGGCTCATGCCTGCCAGCCCTCCAAAAGCGG
>JBMFSZ010000075.1:0-11529 GCA_049967315.1 Desulfomonilaceae bacterium | reverse complement strand
GTACAACTACTTATTTAATACCCCAGAAATGTCGGTCACATGGCATTTTTGAAACCAGCTCTATCAAGACAGCGCCGAAATTTAGGGTGAGATCTTGAATGGTCCCTGCTAGCTGCACACATCTTCGACAACTTTATCCAGTGTCTCTTGATCTAGCTCAAGTCCAGTTCCCTTATTTACCATGTCTAGCATTAACCCTTCCGAAAGTTCCGGCGACATGTTTGCAAAAATAGGATGAATACCGAAAATGTAAGCCACAGCTTGCCTTCTCTTCCACCAAGCGCCATAAAAACTGCCGTCTGAATCATCGAAATTCGAAAACAGAGGTTTTCCAGGCGCCCAGCAGCTAAAGTTTCCAGAATTGGGAATCGAAATAGGCCCTTTAAGATCCTTGAGAGACTTTTCTATGTTTGTGTGGTCCTTTTCGCCTGTCTTTTCGATAAGGTGTGCTGCTGCAATGGGATTGATTCCATACTTGGAACAGGCTCTCATAACCCAGGCAGAGTCTTTTACTGACAGGCCAGCCCTCTTTAATTCCAATAACGCACAGGGATCGGTGACCAGGAAACCAGGTTCCGGTTCATCGGGCTCCGTTAGAGTTTTAGGGTCCTCAGTCAGGTACAAAAACGTGTTGGACGCATAAGGCGTATTGTAACAAGCGCTGTCTCGATGGACGAGTGGAAGAATCCATTCCGAAGCTTCATTTTCGCCCATTGCGGAGAAAATGCCCTGAACGCCTGTTTTCCCTGCAAAGGCTCCCTGTTTGATCCTTTCAAATATCTCAAAGCACTGGTCAACAAAATCTTCAGGCTCCGAAATTTCCAGGAGGCCCATTCCTCGCAAGGCAACGGCTTTCAGATTTTTTTCGCCAAACAATTTACCGAATCCCCAGCAGTCTCCACTTCCCCAATAATTGATACAAACCTGAGCGGCTTCTGAACCGGATTCAGCGGCCTGTCCGACCACCAGAGTCTGGATGAGATCATCCCCCATAGCTCTACGAATGTAATCAGAGGTAACCCAAACGTCCGAACCCCAAATTTCAGACGCATCTTGGATGTCAGCCACTCCATCATGGAGCCAAAGAAATACCGGCTTGTCTGCTTTTCCCAAGATAACTACATAATCAAACCCCGTGTATTTCAGTTCCATCCCGGCTTTCAATGTAAATGGAGAATGGACAAGTCTCCCGCTTGTCGGACTAGTGCCGGAGATTATACCCAAAGCTGAACCGGGAAATAGAGTCCCTGTCAATAACCCTGTGCCAAGAACTATCGGATTGTTTGCTCTGTAAGTCTCATGGAGAAAGGAAGTAATTCCAACCCCGCCGATCCTTCGGCTCACGAGTTCATCGTCGAGTTCGTCTTCTGTAATTTCACCGGACTCCAGGTTCACGATCAAAATCTTGTTCGATGACAAATAGTCCATATTTACTCTCCTCCCTCTACTACCGAGATTGCATTGACTGGGCAAATTTTTACACACATCGGACCATATTTCATGCCATCACAAAGGTCACACGGTTCTCGCAGCAGCATGGGTTTGGCCGAGGCGTCGGCTTCCTTCTTTTGTCCCGAAGGGGCAGGATCTTCCGCTACACCGATTCGTTTGATCTCAAGCCCTTCAGGCCTTGCTATAGTGAGGCTTTCTTCTTCTTTAATGACTAACCCGAAATAGTCTTTTTTTTCTCGAGCTCGATAGACCACAATGCATGATCCAAGCAGAGCAAACGCATCATCCCTGTGGTAGCCGCAGGCCATCTCACAAGCCATGCACCCTATACATTTAAGCGCGTCCACATCGATCCTCATCACGATTCTCCTTCCGAATTCAGTAAGTTATACCCAGCTTGCTCGGTTACATGGTGTTTCCCGCATGAGGGAACAAGAGGCCATAAAATGATGACAAGGGAATTTTTGTCACTGGGTTCATAAAGATTTACGTCCCAATTGTGGTTTTCTTGCTTGCGTTGCCCGTTATTTCGATTTGCCTGCTTGCCGGCCGAGAAAAGGCCCTCCCATTGAGCAAAAATCGATTAACCAGTGGCAACTTGAAATTATCCTGATAAAACTCAGGAAAAATCTAATGAATTTGACAAAGGATGCGAAACCCTTTTCATGTGGAAGGCAGCGTACTTCGACAGGCTTACCCTGTCAAGAAAAAATAGCATAAAGGTATAATCTTATAATATTACATTTGACCTAATAGTATATACTTTAATTAAACCCGATATATCAATATTTTACAAACGTTGATTTAATCAACTGTGGTAAATCATGGATTTATCAAAATAGTAATTCGCTGAAATTACAATTGATTTAAAATATTATAATATTATACGCTTATTCTTGACACCTCGAACGGTTCCATTCTATAACGTAGCCGAATTGAATAAACACAGTGGACCAAAGGCGCTGTAGGTTGATATTTCAGCTACTTGCGTCCTGAATTGTTAAGAGCTGGAAATCTTGATGTTTCGAGGTCTTTTTTATGATGTCGGAACTGGTCATGTTCATCGGCTATCGTTTGTAACTTACAATCAGCGCCTCTCTGTCATGTGGAATTTCAGGAGGTCGATTGACGTATGTTTAAACCTACACAAAAGGGTCGTAAGGTTTCACATTATATTGTTGAACAAATTCGTGACGCGATCCTGACAGGAGAATTCAAACCCGGAGACAGACTCGCTTCCGAAAGGGAGTTGATCGATCAGTTTCAGGTTAGCAAGGCAAGCATGCGTGAGGCCCTAAGAGTTCTGGAGGGAATGGGGCTTATTGAAACCAGGAAAGGTACAGGCGGAGGGATATTTGCAGCCGAAGTGAACATGAACACTACTGTTCATAGCCTCACTAACTTCCTTCATTTTAAAAATGTCTCCGTAGCAGATATCACCATGCTTAGATATTTTCTAGAACCACGCCTGGCCCAAATAGCAGCTTCCAGAGTCTGCGAGAACGATATCAGAATACTGGAAACCATGACAGATGATGAAGTCAATGCACCACCCATAAAAGATCAACGTGGGATAGGATTTCATTATTACATTGCCCGTTTTTCAGAGAACCCACTTTTAATACTGCTCATGGACTTCGTTGAGAGTCTTCTCGCTGATTTGAAAGTTAAGCTTAATCCCGGACCTGAATTCTATCGCGAGGTTGAGGGCGATCATTACAGGATCATCGAATGTCTGAGACGAAGAGATGTTGTCAGAGTAAAAGTTGAGATGGCTGAGCACGTAGTCAGGGTGGGTCACTTTCTTGCGCGACTAGGTGGCACAGTTCCATTTCATCCAACAGAGCTTCAACGAGACACCTGTGATGTAGGGAAGCAGTCTGAAACGGACTATTCGAATGTTGTCCAGCACCCTGGATCTTTGCCTTCTGGAGCGAAAGAGAAACTTCAGGACTTGGGGGTTCTGCTCAGACGGGTTGGGAATGGGGAGCTGTATTTAGTTAAATTTGACCCGAAATTAGAATTCGGTGAGGAATCAGAACTGAAAAATAGTCACGACGTGTCAGTAACTTTATGACCGCTGATAATGATAAAGGAGAATGAAATGCATCCGTTGGAATCGAAGCTCAAGGATGTCAATTATTGCGTTAAAGCAGGGAACGGTCCGGCCAGGCTTAAATACTGTGTCAATGGCGAGTGGCTCGAATCCTCTACCACGCAGTTTATGGACTGTTACAACCCCTCTACAGGTGAGATCATTGCTCATGCGCCCCAATGCACCGTGAACGAGATTGAATCCGCAATTGCCGCCGCAAAAGCCGCTTTTCCCGCTTGGGCCAATACGCCACCAAATAAGCGGGCGCAGGTGCTTTTTAAAATGAAAATACTCTTGGACCAGCACCTGGAGGAACTAACATACCTGTTGTGCAAAGAGGAAGGCAAATCCTGGACCGAATCCATGGGTGACATTCTCAAAGTGAATGAGGTTGTTGAATATGCGTGTGGAATTCCCCAACTCATGAAGGGGGAGTCCATCATGAATATCTCATCTGGTTATGACACGGTTTTATATCACCAACCTTTAGGCGTATTCGTAGGTATTCCGCCGTGGAATTTTCCTGCGATGATCCCTCACGGCTGGATGGCCCCCTTGTGTGTGGCGACTGGTAACACTCTTGTCATCAAAGCGGCTAGTTTTGTACCTCAGTCTGCAATGCGTGTTCTCGAACTCTGGCATGAAGCTGGCCTCCCTAAGGGGGTAATAAATATTGTCACTGCTGGTAGAAATGAAGCGGAGCTATTGTTGAGGCACCCGGACGTTGTTGGAGTATCTTTTGTGGGATCAACCAAGGTTGGTCGGCACATTTACGCCACTGCTGCTGCAAACGGTAAAAGGGTTCAGGCTCTTACAGAAGCGAAAAACCATGCCCTCGTCCTTAGGGACTGCAAACTTCACCGAACCGCCCACGGTATTATAAATGCGTTCTGTGGTTGCGCCGGCGAACGGTGCATGGCGTTACCAGTCATTTGTGTAGAAGAGGCTATAGCTGATGAATTGGTGGCTGAAATCAAGAAGCTGGCTATTCAAAGAAGAATCGGCGCAGCTTACGACAAATCCACTGAGTTGGGTCCGGTGGTTAACGCTGGACACCTAAGGTTTGTGACTGACTGGATAGAGAAAGGTATCGAGGAAGGAGCTGAATTAGTCCTTGATGGACGTAACCCTCGAGTTCCAGCAGAGTGTGAGAAAGGGTTCTTTATTGGGCCGACAATCCTGGATCACGTCAAGCCTGGTATGAGTTGTGGCGATCGGGAAATCTTTGGTCCTGTGCTGTGTGTAAAACGTGTAAAAGACTACGAAGAAGGTCTGGCCATAATGAATGCCAGTGAATTTGCGAATGGCTCAGTTATTTACACGCAGAACGGTTACTATGCGAGAGACTTTGCCTATCGTACACATGCTGGAATGGTCGGTATCAACGTTGGTATTCCCGTGCCAGTTGGTATATTCGGTTTTACGGGTCATAAGCATTCCTTTTTCGGTGATCTGCACGTCATGGGTAAAGATGGGGTTCGCTTCTTTACAGAAGTGAAGAACGTTACGTCTACGTGGTTCAAGGAAGGTATAGGTACGACGCCCGAGGCAAAAGTTGACACATGGGACGGGACGATAACTTCTCTGCCCACCGAAAAAGACAAAAACTGACTGATTTTAGGGTGATATTTAGGTTAACAAGTCCCCATTGAAAGAAGATTTCTTCATGGTGGACATGATGGTAGCCCAGATCTATCGCTTGTTGAACCGGTCGTTTTTCCATTCCAAGGCCAGTAAGGAGGGCCAGATGTCTGAGTTAAGCAGTTTAAGACAGGAGCAGGTTACTGGAATTGTTAGCGCCGGAAAGGTTGATTCTGTGCTCAGGGAGCTCAGAAGAATAGTAGGTGACTCAAACTGTACGGCTTCAAAACACATTCGTTACGCATATTCCTACGATCTGAGCTTCGTCAAACCCAAATTGCCGGACTATGTTGTCATGGCTGAGACAGTTGAGCAGATCCAGGAACTCCTTCGATTTGCTAACAGGGAGAAAATTCCCGTTATTCCGTACACAGCTGGTACAAACATTGGTGGGCTGACAATTCCCGAACGTGGTGGCATTCTTCTTGACCTGAAGAAGATGAACAAGATTGTTGACATCGATGCCGAATCACACGTGGCGGTGATAGAGCCAGGAGTTTCGCACGCCAAACTGGCGGATGCTCTTTACAAGCACAAACTTAGATTTGGCTGGCCTGTTGGCCCACCTTCGGCTTCGGTACTGGCCTGCGCTGTTTCTCACGGAATTGGTGGACTTAATGCCAAATACGGCCTGAACAGCCAGGAAATCACCAGCATGGAGGTCGTTCTTCCAACAGGAGAGCTGGTCAGAGTTGGCTCATGCGCAATAAGAAAGGACGCCTGGCACAGTTGTTTGCCACTTCCTCAACTCGATGGCCTATTCAAAGGCTGGCTGGGAAGTAGTGGCGTGGTTACAAAAATTGGCATCAGCGTACACCCGATCCCTCCAGTTCTGAAAGTCTTTACGGTTTCCTGTGATAACGTCGAAGACATGTATTCGTATATGAACAATCTGAGCACTTACGAGATGTGTGATGATCTGACAGCCGTTTCCTGGTGGCTGGCGCAAGTGCCGATCCCTTATCCTTTTAAACCCAAACCTGAAAATTCCCCAGAGTGGTTTAGCTTTGCCACAACCACATCTTGGACCGAAAAAGAACGCGATGCCAGAATTGAAATTTGGGAAAAAGTTTTTGAAGAAGAACAAAAAAAGGGGACATCTATTAAGCAAACCGTTTACCCAGAAGAAGCCCTAAGGGGAAGGACGCAATTACCCAGTCAAGTTGTTGGTTCAACCAAAAACTACTGTAAGCAAGGTGGAGCGGGAATTTCTTGGCCAGGAACATTTACTCCAGCCAAGGTTTGGGCTCCTGTGTACAACAAATGGAAGGAGATCCTCATAGCGCACAATCTTTCACCATCTGTCCGCATGAGCATGTATCGCGGTGTCCATTATGGAATGCTCAGAGCCATGATCCCTTTCAACAAACAGAATGATCAGGAAACTGAAAACGCAAGACATGCCATTGTAGAATGTCTCAAGGTAGATTTGGATGCGGGAGGTATTCCGTATAAACCGCCGATAGATTTTGCCAATGAGATCAACAAACGGGCCGATCCCGGATATTTGGACCTCTTGAAAAGAGTAAAGAAGTTTCTTGATCCCAACGATATCATGAATCCCGGCAAACTCGGCATATGAGCAATCAGCAGAGCACGGATTCTAATTGGAGGAAACAATGGACTGGAAGATTGCGGAGCTGAAAGAGCTTGAGGATAAAATCTGGAGATGTACGGCCTGCGGAACATGTAAAATAGCCTATGACTATGGGCCACCACCCACCTTCGGCGAAATTTGTCCTGCGGGTACTGAATTTGGGTTCGAGGGTTTCATGGCATCCAAAGGAAAGATAGCATTTGCTCGAGGTATCCTAAGTGGTGAATTACCCTGGGATGAAGAATTGTTAGAGGCGATCTATAAATGCACCGTTTGCGCTGGATGTCAAAATCAATGTCAACTTGATCACAAACCATATATCCCTGAAATCATTGAAGCAATGAGACGCAAAGCAGTGGCCGAAGGTGTTGGTCCAATGCCACTACACAAGAATCTCCTTCAGTCAATGAAAAATTACAATAATCCGTACCAGGGGCCCCGGCGAGTGAGAACAGACTGGACACGTCCCTTTAAAAAGGCTGGTAAACCTATTAAGGACCTGAATAAGGAACCAGCTCCGGTCCTGTTTTTCGTTGGCTGTACAGGAGCTTTTAATACTGCGGCCCGTGCAGTCCCTACTGCTACGGCGTCCATTTTTCAAAAGCTTGGCATGGATTTCGGAGTATTAGGAGAAAATGAGATCTGCTGTGGCTCCACAGCAATGCGAGTAGGAGATTCTGAGGAATTCAAAAGGGTTGCTACAAAAAACCTTGAGACTTTCAAGTGGCTGCACGACGAGCGCGGGGTGAAAACTATAATAAGTTCCTGTGCAGGCTGTTACCGGGCCATCAAAAAGGATTATTCACTGTCTGCTGAATATGACAAAGTTATGGAGGGCATCGAGGTTATTCACACGGCTGATTATCTGAATAGGCTTTTCAAGGAAGGTAAGCTGGAATTTAAAGGTGAGTTGCCTTGGAAAGTTACATACCATGATCCCTGCCATACGGGAAGACATTTGAACAAATTCATCATAGATCACGAGGGTAAACAACTCTGGAAAGGCGCCTATGTCGATGTTGATCAAAGTGAGTGCCTTTATGAACAACCCAGAGAACTGCTGAAAGCCATTCCGGGTGTGGAATTTGTGGAAATGAAACGAAACCGGGCAAACTCATTCTGCTGCGGTGGCGGTGGTGGAGTGATGACAGGCTTTGGAGAATGGGCTGCCAAGAATGCCAGTTTAAGAATTCAGGAGGGTGAAGAGACAGGAGCAGACAGAATGGTTTCTATCTGTCCATTCTGCCATTTCAACCTGAATGAAGGAGCAAAGAAAATCGGCTCTCAAGTTAAAGTTCATGATCTGACCGAGCTAATCGATCAGGTCCTTGTTCCAAAAAACAGCTGAGAGCTTCAATTCTAGAAACAGTGAAATTTGGTCCAATACGATATGAACCAAATTTCACTGTTAAGGTCTACAAAGGATCTAGAAAGGAGGAGATTAGGACTCAATATTTTTTGGAGGCAGAGGGAAAACTCCGGAGTCAGCAGAACGTTTCTAATCTCAAGATATGCGCCGGGTAGTTTACGATGCGGCATGGCCAGGATTTGACCATGCTGCGCTGGTATCAACCTATTACATCAGGCTTCTTGGCAATCACATTTTGCAATCGATGAATACTTGGTACGGGGAGGGGTCGTACATGGCGGAGCAAGAGGCTTCCCTGACGGTCATTTGTCAACGGTTTTACGGTATTTTTGATTTCGGTCTGGTCAAAGAAAGGTGGTACTATGAGTCAAACTAGCGTTGGAACAGGTGTTGTGAATGCACAGTTTTCTGATTTAGCAAAACAAATGCTCCGTTATAGATGGGTTTGTTATGGGATGCTGTTGCTGACGTACATCTTCGTGTATTTCGACCGCGTGGCGCCAGCAGTCATAGCGCCCGAATTGATGAAGGAGTTCAGTCTGTCGGCTACAAGCCTGGGCATTCTGTCATCAATGTATTTCTATCCTTATGCTGCGATGCAGATTCCTTCAGGTATATTATCAGACCGCATGGGCCCACGCATTTCGGTGACGATCTTTTTCATCATTGCAGCGATAGGAACAGCGCTCTTTGGTATCGCACACACTTTCGGCCATATCGTTCTTGGTCGTTTCATGATGGGAGTTGGTGTGGCGGTTGTTTGGATCCCCTGCATGAGAATTCTCGCCAACTGGTTTCGACCCAAGGAGTTTGCTACTCTCACAGGCGTGATGCTAACAGTGGGTAATGCTGGGGCAATCCTTGCTGCGGCTCCGCTAGCCTTCCTGGTGGGAATTGTTGGTTGGCGAGCGTCTTTCTACTGGTTAGGCGCTTTCATGGCTATTGTAGCTATGTTGAATTATATCATCCTGAGAAACAAGCCGAGTGAAAAGAGTCTACCTACGGTCTCGGAGATAGATGGAATCGATTACTATTCAGTTCAGACTACTCAAAAGGTGAGTTTCGTTGAAAACATGAAAAAGCTTTTTGGGATGAAGAACTACTGGCTGATAGCCGTTTACGCGTTTGTTATCTACGGCACCGTCATGGGATTCCAGGGGCTATGGTGTATACCGTTCCTGGAGCATACGTATGGTATCCAGAAGCAACAGGCCGCAAATATCCTCATGTTATGGCCGATCGGCATGGCAATTGGTTGCTTTGCGTTTGGGTATCTTTCCGATCGAGTTTTGAAATCCCGCCGGAACGCTTCCTTATATGGCATCATCATTTATGCCATCACATGGTTGCCGATAGTCCTGTGGCCGGACAAAATTCCAGTGGGCATGTTCTATCCTTTACTGTTTGTTATGGGGTTCTTTTGCGGCGCTTATGTCCCCAATTATGCCCACATCGCTGAAGGCCAACCTCACAGTTTCATAGCTACAGCCAACGGAATGTTGAATATTTGGTATTTTGTAGGCGGAGCGCTTTTCCAGTCCATAATGGGAATGGTCTTGGATCACTACGGCAAAGTGGGGAGCAAATTTCCTGTAGCGGCTTATAAGACAGCGTTTACAGTTTGTCTAATCTCTCTGGTAATCGGGGCAATAGCGATGTTTTTCACTACTGACAGCAAGGTCTTACAAAAAAAATCTTCATAGGCGTAAATGCTGACTTCAGTTTGGGTAATTTTTGGATGGATAAAACTCGTGGAAGCAGGAAATGGCTGGATATTGCGTCAAATTCGTTGGATATATGATGCTTTGATGTTGTCCCAGGAAACAATTTAGATCCGCCGAATCTTGGTTCACTTAACATGACGGGGAGAATACCAACATGACCCTCAAAGAAAAGTTTATGGATTGCCTGTTAGGTACAACTAGCGAAGAAGTTTTGTACGGGTGTACGACTACATATGGTGTAGTAGACCTGATGAAAAAATGTGGTTTTGAAAGGCCTCTTGCCGACACAGATCCGGTGGCTATGACTGAATTGTCCCTGGCCGGCTACCGATTCGCAGGCTTCGAGTGGGTCAAGGCAATGGGGTGGGATATTACAGCGCTTAGCGAAGTCCTTGGATGTACGCTCGGCGAGCCGAAAATCGATCTACAGTATTTCATCAAGGCTCACCCCTTTGCTGAAAGTCTGGACGGCCTTGATTTCCCATCCGATTTTCTGCAACGAGGAAGATTTCCAGTGTATAAAGAGCATTTCAAGATGCTAAAGGAAAAAATTGGAGATGAGGTCGCCATATTTGGCGAAACTGAGGGTGCTTTTACAGCCGCCGCCAACCTGGTGGGCTCAGAACAGTTCATGAAATGGACACTGAAGCAACCCGAAAAGGTTTTCAAAGTTCTGGAAATTACCAAAGAAGCTGCGATAACCGCCATCAATTTCGCCTTTGATCAAGGAGCGGATTACTACGTGCTTGCTGAGCCCACTTCCGGACCCGCTCTTATGAGTGCAAAGTCCTGGGCAAAATATATGCTTCCACTTATGAAGGAGATAGTTAGTAAATCCAAGGGACCAATTGTGCTACACATTTGTGGCAACACGGACCCGATCATAGATCTTATGTGCGACAGTGGAGTAACTGGTATAAGCATTGAAGAAAAGGCCAATATGAAAAGGGCTGCAGAAATCGCGGGCCCCAAAGGGGTAAAAGTATTTGGAAACGTGGCTACTGCTACCACTCTTTTCATGGGCAAACCGGAAGAATGCTATCAGGAGTCAATAGTGGCGTTGGAAAATGGTACTGATTTCCTTACCCCAGGATGCGGCATTGCTCCAAACTCTCCACTGGAAAATATCCTTCAAATGAAAAAAGCCAGAGACGATTTTTATCGAAGGTGAGAATCTTCCTCCCAATTGCCCCTAAGCAAATTTTTGGGGTGATTGGGAACTTCCTTTTGAATACCATGGTAAGCGAAACTTGAAAGGAACAACTGTCAATAGATATCCAATCTTTTTCGGATGTCCGTTGGATCCAGACGAAAGGGATGAATCCCTGCAGGAGAAGATCTCCTGTCGTGCCCTCGAGGGTTTAAGCAGCGACCCTTACTATGCCGTGACGCAACTTGTACATCAAAACATCCATGGGCGTCAGTGGGATGAAAAAGGGTCAATTCAGGTTCCACCTTGGCTAAGTCCTGTTCCGCCCCCGAACTTGCAAAGAGATACTCTTTTAGAAAATGTTGTTCGCTTTATAGATGGAGACGGCTGTTTGGATTTTGCGCAAACAGTGTCCAACTTGGTAACTGAGTATGTTTTACCTGAAATACCATGTATGATTGGTGTTGACCACTCCTTGACTGGGGGCGTGTTCGCATCACT
>JBMFSZ010000074.1:0-11547 GCA_049967315.1 Desulfomonilaceae bacterium | reverse complement strand
ACAGAAAAAGCTCGGCTATCTTTCTCCAGCAGCCTTCGAACGCCAGTATTACGAACAACAGAAGGCTGCGTAAATGATTGGTGTCCACTTTTTTCGACCAACTTCACGTTGAGTTTTGTTGCTGAGGTTCGACGACATGGCCCTAAGCCAAAAAAAACGGGTTGGTAGTGGCGTAAGCCAGTTAGATCGATTGTTGGGTGGACTGTTTATAGGAGACAATGTTGTTTGGCATGATGATTCAGGTAGCTTGGCATCAGTTTTTTGTCTCAATCTGATTCAGGCCTCGGAATCACTCGGAAAGCCAGTTATTTACGTTAGCTTCGATCGGTCCCCGCGTAACCTTCTCGAAAAATTGGGTCCACTAGCCGACAATCCTTTATTGACAATACTGGATTGCTTCACTTGGGGCAAGGGCGCAGGCTCCGACGTTTTCCTGCGATTTTATTATGGAGGGAAAACCGAATGGCCGTGCCGTATCATCCGTGTAGATGAGCCACGTCAACCCCAACATGTTATGGAAACCCTTTATGGGGTTCACGAAGCGCTGGAAGGAGATGTGAGACTCGTTTTCGAGAGCCTTACCGGGATGCAGGAACTTTGGGGTGGAGAAGACAAGCTCCTGAGTTTTTACACTCACTCATGCCCAAGGCTCTATGAACTAAATACCGTAGCGTATTGGATCATGGAGAAAAACGCTCATTCTCCGAAACTTAGGGCTCAAATAAACCAGATCGCACAAGTGGCGATAGAACTGTCGATCAGGCGCGGCTCAACCTCCATAACCATACTCAAAGCGGAAGAACGCGGTCTTGAAAATCTTCACCGCCCCTATTCGTATTGGAGCAAGGATATGACCGTGAGATTCGAAGAAGAACGCAGGACTTCAAGTCGCATTGAACTCGGTCTTAGACTCAAAGATGTTCGGACCAAGAGGGGGCTATCTCAAACCGAACTGGCCAAACTTGTGGGCGTTACTCCGAGCACTATATCTCAAATTGAGAGCAATCTGATTTATCCTTCATTGCCAGCGCTTCTCAAAATGGGCGAAGTTCTTTCAGTGGATGTGAGCTACTTTTTCCAGGATCGGGTAGATCTAGGGAGGCGCATAGTCTTTTCAGCTTCCGAGGCTCTCGAAATAAAGCTTCATGATATCCCGGAAGGAGTGGTAGTAGCCAAGCTATTGACACCGATTGATTTCGATGGGGAGGCTGAGCCATACATGATTGAATTTGCTCCGGACGTGAAACTCCCCTGTCATTTTTTTGTCCACAAGGGTGAAGAAGTTGGCTATTTACTTTCCGGCCGTTTGCAAATGACTGTCGAAAAAGCTGCCTACAAACTTAAATCTGGTGACGTAGTCTATCTTACCTCGGAAATGCCTAACCAATGGGTCAACCCTGGGCCAGGGATCGCCAAACTTCTATGGTTTAAACTTAAATAGACTCTTTAAAAACTCTTTTCCTGCCGAGCAACCAGACATTCTCTGGCGGACTGGCCATTGGAAATCATCCAGGTCAAACTAAAAAACCGAGGATTTTCTTGACCCTGTCTACTGAATAGGCTATGACATGAAAGTTTAGACTGGAGGTCTTTCCTTTAAGATGTCCGGCCTGCCAATGTCTGAATAAATCACTTTCACTTTGGAGAAACCTGAAAAATGATACCTGTTTGCGAACCAGCTCTTGACGGTCACGAGCCGCAATATGTCCAGGATTGTTTGGAAACAAACTGGATTTCCTCGGCTGGAAAATACATAAACATGTTTGAAGAAAAATTTGCCTCTTACTGCGGCGCGCGTCACGGAATAGCTTGTAGTAGTGGCACTACAGCAATTCACCTTGCCATGGAGGCGATGGGAATAGGTAAGGGAGATGAGGTCATAATACCGGATTTTACCCTTATAGTTTCGGCTAATATGGTTATCCTTGCTGGGGCGCGACCTGTGTTGGTAGATGTTGACAAGAGGACATGGTGTATTGATCCAGAGTTGATTGAGTCCAAAATCACGCCGCGTACCAAGGCAATCATGGCGGTCCATATGTATGGCCATCCTTGCGATATGGAAGCCATAATGGGTATCGCCAGGAAGCACAACCTCTACGTCATCGAAGATTGCGCCGAAGCTCATGGAGCTGAAGTAAATGGTCGTAAGGTAGGCGCAATTGGGGACATTTCCTGTTTCAGTTTCTATGGTAACAAGATACTGACTACGGGTGAAGGTGGAATGGTACTGTGCAACGACAACGATCTGGCGAAGCGAGTGAGATTGCTCTGCAACCAGGGTTTTCAGGAACCAAGGTTTGTACATAACGTCATGGGGTTTAACTATCGGTTGACAAATGTGCAGGCTGCTATTGGACTGGCCCAGACCGAGATGGTGGAACAAAAAGTCGAAAAGAAGCGTTGGATAGGCGCGACTTATAACGAACTGCTTAAAGATTGGCCGCATGTGACGCTACCCGTTGAGGAACCTTGGGCTAAAAACGTGTACTGGATGTATGGCATTGTGATCAATGATAGCCTTGGTCTCACAAAAGAGCAGTTGATGGCCAAACTCCATGAAAAAGGTGTTGATACCAGGGCTTTTTTCTGTCCTATGTCTCTGCAACCCGTGTTCGAGGGAAAAGATGAACGATTTCCAGATACATCGGGATCTTTTCCTGTGTCCGTTGATCTTTGGAACCGAGGGCTATATCTTCCCTCCGGTTTACCACTCACGAAGGGCCAAATTGAAACGGTAGTTGAAAAACTCAGAGAATGTAATCCAAAATAGCGCATAAAGATCCGATAAGTTCTAAGGCGGTCGGCGTTAATGCGCCGTTGATTGGGAGGTGATTGGTGGAAGGAGATCCCAAGGTCTCAATTGTATTGGCTACCTACAACGAACGGGAAAATATTTGCGAGACGATAGCCAGTATCTTTGAACATGTTAAGGATCCTGTTGAAGTCATAGTTGTAGACGATGATTCATCAGATATGACATGGAAGCTTGTGGAAGATTTGAATGATCCTAGGGTGAAGATTATCCGCAGAGTCGATACGCGCGGCCTGGCCTCCGCATTCAACAGGGGCATCATAGAATCTAGGGGCGCAGTCGTTGGATGGATGGATGCTGACATGTGCATGCCTCCGTCTCTTCTGCCTGCCATGATATCAAAACTCGATGAATACGACATAGTGGTTGGATCAAGATACGCCCCCGGGGGAATAGATGACAGGGCATTTTTACGTGTCGCGTCTAGCCGGTTAATTAATGGTCTTGCAACCAAAGTGTTGGGTTATGGTATCAAGGATTATGACAGCGGATTTGTTGTCCTCAAACGATCAGTATTCGATAAGGTATCCATTATTCCAACTGGTTACGGCGCTTACTTCATGGAATTTTTATACACGTGCCGAAGGAAGGGCTTGACAGTTTACGAAATACCTTATGTTTTTCGTGACAGGGCAAAAGGGGTTTCGAAATCGGCTCCTAGCCTTTTGAAATTCTTCAGGACCGGAATGCAATACGTTGCCCGTATTTTTAGGGCACGCTTGAGGAAAATTGACTGATGGCTCACGAAATATTTTTACCTGGGTTTGAAAGAAATGACGAAAGAGGTTTATTCCGGGAGATCATGAATTCCGGTGAATGGAGAGCCGTGAACTGGGCAAAAATGCTTCCAGGGGCCTCTCTCGGGAATCATTATCATAAAAAAGCCACAATGTTTTTCTATCTTATATCTGGTTTAGCACATATAAAGACCGTTGACGTCAATTCCGGAGAAAGAGACGAATTCGAATTATCCGGTGGGCAAGGGGTTTTTTTCCCACCCCTGGAATCACACTTAATAACATTTTCGACTGAGTCTGAAGTCCTGATGTTAAAATCGTTGAGGTTCGATCCCTCTGACCCTGATATCTGCCATCATCCTGTTTAGGAGTCTAAAGAACAAGCGAAGTGGAACCTTACGAGTACGAAACGCTATTCAACATGGAAACATCATATTGGTGGTTCCGTGCGCTACATGCAATAGTGCGGGATGCTCTGAACCGGACTGGACTACCATCGGGATCCCGGGTGCTGGACGCAGGTTGTGGCACAGGACAAAATCTGGTGAACCTGATGGAACATGACGGCCTTGAGGGGTTTGGTTTTGACATATCAAGCTGCGCTGCCTCTTTTTGGCCGCGAAGAAATCTTTCACGGGTTTGCGTTTCATCAGTTAATGAAATCCCATTTATCGACGAATCTTTCGATGCGGTTGTGTCTGTAGATGTTCTTGAGTGTAAGGCGGTTGACGAGGTAGCGGCTTATTCGGAGATGTGGAGGGTTTTAAAATCTGGAGGTGTCCTTTTGTTGGTGGTTCCTGCCTATGATTGGCTACTTTCGGAGGACCACCATAAGGCTGTAGGCGCTTCCAGGCGTTATTCAATGCGACATCTTAACGATTTGTTGACAACTAAACCTGTTCAAGTGATTCGTATGACTCACCTGTTCAGTTCTTTTTTCCCTCTTGTGGCCGGTTACAGGTTACTCCAACCATATTTCAAGAATAAGGATTCAAATCATCCTCCCAGGTCTGATCTTAGGCCACTTCCAGTAATGTTAAACGAGCTCCTATTCACTATAGCCAAGTTTGAAAAAATCATCTTAAATTCGTTTAACTTGCCTTTTGGTAGCTCGATTCTAGCGGTAGTCAGGAAGGTGGTTTAAGTTGGAATATAAAGCTTGGCAACTTGGCAAGCCTGGTGGGGCATTGTATGGATTTTACGATCTACTCAGGCGTCGTCTTAATTATAAACTCGTAAGTTATCTGCTCCACACGGGAATTTCTGAGGACTCATGCGTAGTGCTGGAAGCGGGTTCAGGCCCAGCCTTTGCTACATCGATCCTGTCTTGTGATGATCGTGTAGGGTTGGCCTTAGCGGTCGATATTGACCTTGAAGCATTGAAAGAGGCCAGACTTAGAGACGAATGTCTGAACGTTATCGTTGCAGATATCGAGCATTTGCCATTCAGAAATGGATGCGTTGGCCTGGTTTGGAATAGTAGCACCCTTGAACACCTTCCTTCTCCGCATGGGGCTTTGTCGGAAATGTCCCGGGTAACTAAAAAGGGCGGAAAGATATTTGTAGGGGTGCCAAATGTTTTCGGCCCCTTGGGCTTCCAGAAACTGATACCCGAATCCTCGGTGGGCACTTGGATAGGCACAACTTTTCATCGACGTGAACTAGCTGATATGATGGAGAAAATGAATCTGAAACCGCAGGATTCAATCTATTATTTCTTTCGATTCTTCGTTGGAGTGCTGGCCAGGAAAGCCTGACCAGATGGACTAGAAATGTTAAGGCACACCTTTTGCCATATCAAGGGTATAGGCCCTAAGAGTGAAAAGATCCTTTGGTCGCAGGGGATCCTTAACTGGAATGATGTCATTTGCGTAGACCGGAGTGATTCAGAGATCAAGAATTTGGGAACTCTGATTAAAGGGGTTCGTGAATCGCTGGATAATCTCGAACGGCGCAATCCAAACTATTTCACGGACTCTTTGCATTCGAATGATGTATGGAGAATATTTGGCCAATTTAGAGATTCCGTAGCCTATCTCGACATCGAAACAAATGGGATAGCCGGGCCAGGTGAGCTCATAACGACTATCTCTATGTATGATGGCGTATCTGTCAATTATTATATAAGAGATTACAATTTGCGCCAGTTCACCGAAGATGTTCAAAAATATAAACTTTTGGTGACATATAATGGAAAATGTTTTGATCTCCCCGTCATCCAAAAACACCTGGGGGTGAGATTCAGCCAGGCTCACATAGATTTGAGGTTCGTCCTGAGCAGTCTGGGGTATAAGGGGGGACTCAAAGGCTGTGAAAAAATGATGGGCATTGACCGTGGCGAACTCACCGATGTGAACGGTTACTTCGCCGTTTTGTTGTGGAATGAGTATCAGAAACGAACAAACGTCAAAGCTTTGGAAACCCTTCTAGCATACAACGTTTTGGATGCCGTTAACCTAGAATACCTGATGGTTCGCGCTTACAATGAGAAACTTCTGGAGACACCATTTGCCAGCGATCATAAATTGCCTTTACCTGCGTCTGTTGAGAACCCATTTGAACCTGATCCCGAATTAATTGACAGGTTGAGGAAGAAATATGTTCTTAAATTCGAAAATGTTCCTAGCTTAACCACGACCCAAAGCTGAGCATTGCCACTCCGCTATCTGAGATAAGTGATGAGGGAGTTTCTGTGTTAATCCCT
Source organism: Desulfomonilaceae bacterium (assembly GCA_049967315.1). Taxonomy (GTDB): domain Bacteria; phylum Desulfobacterota; class Desulfomonilia; order Desulfomonilales; family Desulfomonilaceae; genus CAJBEZ01. The sequence continues at coordinate 5,291 of JBMFSZ010000074.1, read as the reverse complement.
CATCACTTTTTTCATGTCTTAGCGTTGTTTCTCTGCCCCTAGAACTTGATTGAGTTTGGTAGCAGCCAAATAGCCGGATTCCACTGCCGCTTCGATAGAGGGATAGATCAGGTAATCGCCTGCCAGCAGAGCCCGCCCCCTGTTAATTTCATTGAGTCTGCTTATAGTTTGGTATGCTCCAGGAGCCATTACCGGGAATGCTTGCCTCATTCTTCTAATATCGTGGCCCAATATCTTGGTCCCCGCGTCAGGAAAGATTTTTTCCAGATCTGAAACAACTCTCTTTGCTAAAGCTTCGTCGGGCAACTCATCGATTTTCCCGTAGCCTTCAAAGGTTGGCGGTACGTGGGCGCACAAAATCCTTTCGCTATTTTTGCTTAAATCTTTGTCGTAAGCTCTCTGTACCCAAGACGCGTCATAAAGGTCGGAAAAGCTGAAACCATGACCTACGCTCAGAGCGAATGATCGGTCAAATATCGGGCTTGAACAAAATAGCGAAACAGAAATATAGCCGCTGTACTTAATGTTTCCAAGCAGCATCCTCTGTTCGTCGTTCAGAATTTCTTTCCCAATCTCACGGGCAATTGGAGCTGGAATAGCAATTATTACCGAGTCCGCTTCAACAAGGTGGTCGGCGCCTTTCTGGTCAACGTAGTGAACTGCAAAAGATCTGTCCTGCCGACTTATCTTGGTGACGTCGCACCCTAACCTCGTTTTGTTGGCCAGTTTTCTTACAATGGCTTCGGGCAACTCGGATAAGCCGTTAAGGAACGTGTAGGCTCCCGAGCCTTTCTGCTCCTCGGGGGCTTCCTCAACATCAGCCGATTTTTGTTTGGCCTTCTCCACTTCTAGAGATTCAAATTGTAGTCCAATCTCGGGGACGAAACTCAGGGCTGAGATCTTTTCCAATCCTGCTCCAAATACCCCTCTAGCCTGAGAATCGAAAAACTCCGTGAAGATATGTGGAAGGTTTTGTTTATCGAACCATTGCTTGGCAGTTATTCTGTCTAACTCAGCCAATTCGGGTGGTAAGTCGGATGCGTGGGATTTTTGGTACACATTGGCGAGCTTGCCCACGGCTTCCACGAAACGTTGGTAATCTTTGGCGCCGCCTTTCTCCTTGAAAAGTTTAGCAACGCCCTTATTCCCGAAATAAAATTTCCCATCGTAGAAGAAGCATTGAGAAGGTTCGGGAATTTCGACCGGTTTTAACGCCATTTCGGCAATTAATGTTTCTAGAGGTCCTTGAGGAGTGCCGATATACGCTGGGCCTTTGGGATAATTAAAACCACCGAAACTCCCAGTATCTATTATTCCTCCATAATGATTGGTCTTCTCTAAAACCAGGATGTCTCTATCCTTCAGGAAAAAGCCCGCTGTTAAGCCGGCCATTCCGCCGCCGACTACGACAACCTCCTTGTGCTCTGGACGGTTAGACGTTTCTCGGGAGTGGGTACGCCCGGTTTCGCTTCCAGTCGCCCCAGCAAGTGTGATCATCGAAAACAGTAGCCCTATGATGATCGACAGCGAGAACAGGATGTTTAGAAGTAATCCTGATCTGAAACCCCAAAACCCAAGAGATTTTTTGACGGTCGAATGAGTCGGAAGGCTAGACATGACAAACTCCAAAGATTTAGCAGATCAGATTTTTAGGTTAAGATTTTTCAAGGCCCATCTTACTCAAAGAACTCCTTAAACGCAAGGAGTTAGATACCACGGATACTGAACTCATGGCCATGGCCGACGCCGCTATAACTGGTGTCAGCAGGATTCCAAAGAAAGGATAAAGCGCTCCCGCTGCCAGAGGTATTCCAATCGTGTTGTAAAAAAATGCCCAAAACAAGTTTTGTTTGATTACCTGCATGGTCTTTTCAGACACGGCTATGGCCGCCGGTACCAGGTTCAAGTCATTTGTCATAAGTGTGATATCACCTGCTTCCAATGCTACGTCTGATGCCGCGCCGACAGCGATACCTATGTCCGCGGCTGTCAATGCAGGAGCGTCGTTAATCCCATCACCAACCATAGCGACAATTTTCCCCTCAGACTGTAACCGCTTGATCTCCTGAGATTTATCGGCAGGGAGGACTTCCGGCAGAATTTGATCAATTCCGAGTGAATTTCCTGTGGCTCGGGCAACCAGCCTATTATCCCCGGTAATCATGATAATATTTATGCCGATCTGTTTAAGTTTTTGCACGGCCAACCGGGCAGATGGTCGAAGAGTGTCGGATATGCCTAAAAGCCCGATGACCTTTCCAGATTTCCAAACTGTGACGGCGGTTTTTCCCATGTCGTGAAGAAAATCGATTTTAGCTGAAATTTCCCCTGAAATGACGCTGTCTCGTGGCAGAGCTCTCAAACTTCCCACTATCGTCAATTCTCCGTTAACGACACCACTGACTCCTTTCCCCGAAGCGGATTTAAAATCGTCCACAGGGAAGGGTTTCAATCCGATTTCAGACGCTCTGTCACAGATAGCTTTCGCTAGCGGATGTCCAGAGAGGATTTCCAGGGACGCTGCAAAACTCAACAGTTCATTCTCAGAAGTGTCATTGAACGGGATTACGTCAACCACCTCCGGCTTTCCGCTAGTAAGCGTTCCAGTTTTGTCAAACACAACAGTGTTGATCTGACACGCCTTTTCCAGGATTTCCCCGCCCTTGATCAATATGCCCTTTTCAGCAGCGGCGCCCGTTCCTACCATGACGGCGGTTGGTGTAGCAAGTCCCATTGCGCAGGGGCAAGCGATAATTAAAACAGACACAAAATTCAACAAGGCGCGTGAAAAAGAGGGATTAGCGGGTAAAAACATCCATAACAGAAAAGTCACTACAGCGATTCCGAGCACGGTGGGGGTAAAAACCGCCGCTACTTTGTCGGCAATTCGCTGTATTGGCGCCTTTGAACCTTGAGCTTCTTCGACAAGTCTGATTATTTGCGCCAGGGCAGTGTCGCTGCCAACCTTTGTTGCCCTAATAGTGAGAGCCCCGCCTTGATTGATGGTGGACCCAAAAACATTGTCCCCGACTTCCTTGCTAACAGGTATGCTTTCTCCCGTTAACATCGCCTCGTCTATTGACGAAGAACCTGAAACAACTTCTCCATCCGTGGGGATTTTCTCACCCGGACGTACCTGGAAAAGATCACCCGCTTTGAGTAGTTCCAATGGAATTTCTACAATTTCCTCACCGCGAACCACCCTTGCAACACTCGGTTTAAGGGCTATAAGCTTTTTGATTGCCGCCGAAGTCTTGCCTTTCGCCCTCGCTTCCAGGAATCGGCCCAACAATATAAGGGTTACAATCATGGACGCGCCATCAAAATAAACATAGGTAGTGTGTCCAATTCGAGAAAAGAAACCAGGGGCAAACGTTGCCGCCACTGAATATAAATAGGCTGATAGAGCGCCGAGGGCCACAAGCGTGTTCATGTCTGACGTTTTTTGCTTGGTAGCCTTCCAGGCTCCTATCAAAAAACGGTCCCCTACCCAAAATATGACAGGTGTGGTCAATAATAGCTGGATAAAATTCAGGGTCGAATCACCGAGATGACGCAAAAATGGGAATACATGTGACATTGCCAGTCCGTGAACAATCAGACTGGCGCCTACGCCGAAAATCAGCCGTATCTTCAGATCATGAATCTCCCTGATTCGTACTTTCTCGGCTGGGTCTTCCGCAGAGTCCCGAATTACGCCCAAGAAATGGTACCCACTGTCTTCCAGGGCATCACTGATTGATCTAAGGTCTATGTTCGAAGACTTAGCGGACAGCGTGGCTCTCGAGGTGGCAAGGTTTACGACCGCATCACTTATATCAGGTTGGGCTTTCAGTATTTTTTCAACCCTTCTAACGCATGCGGCGCAAGTCATACCCCCAATAGATATGATGGTTTTGCCGGTATCTCCCGCCGGCGTTTGAACAGTCTCATACCCGAGGTCTACGATCTTTTCGTTTAACTGATCCGGGGTCACTTGGGAAGGATCATAGGTGACGCTAGCACTCTCAGTGGCAAAGTTCACCGAGGCTTCCATGACTCCTGGCAAAGACCTGAGACCATTTTCAACCCTTCTGACGCATGCGGCGCAAGTCATGCCCCTGATTTGAATCGACGCCTTATCCAACCTCGTACCCAGCTTTCTCTATCCGTTGACGGGCGTCATTCATGTCAATTGGAGCTTCATGTGTTATTGTCGCCTGGCCTTTTTCCAAGTCAACGTTGACGTCCTTTACGCCGTTCAAAGAAGAGAGAACCTTTTTTACGGCCATGACACAATGTTGACATGACATACCTTTTACTTTGATCACTGTATCCATGGAAAAACCTCCTCTAAGGGCTGAAATCGAGTCGTTTTTTTGATCCAACTGGGATCAATGAAATCGCGCAACCTGAATATTTTGTCCAGCAAAGTCACGGTTCAATGATGTCTGCAATTTTTCGTTTCCAACAAGCCATTACTCCCCTGGGGCCAAACATAAGTTGAACAAGTTCCCACCCTTGGTCACCTCGTTCATTAAGTGCTTCAACCAATGCCTGGGGTTCTTCCGAAGGGATTTCGTCTATTCCGCAGTCCCCTTTATCTGTGCAGAAATAGACCACTTTTGTAAAGGTCTCAGAGGGATGTCTGGTAATTTCATATTCAAATCTATCCATTTTTATCCTCTCAAATCAACTTTATGAAATCGTGGTTGCTTACCAACGCTATAAATATAATGCTGGCGCCTGAATCCGTAAACTCCTAACACCAAGCCAAATGCTCAGCATGTTTACTTGGACATCTTGCAGATATGAAAAAATGCTACTAATTAAGATTTAACATATAGATTGAGAATGAACGTCGGTTGCGCAACCTAAATTTAATAAGGAGACAAAAAAATGGCTATCAGTGTAGCTCGTTCGGGGAATCCGGCCCTTTCTGATGACAGACTTGTCCAATATAGGGCTCTTGGGGTTTCCGGGGATGAAATGACAATGCAGGGAGCGGTTAACAAGACTGGAATCCTGTTGCTAATTACCATGCTTTCGGCTGGATATGTCTGGCGGATATTTTTTAATTCACCGGAACCGAACGTGAGTTCTGTTTCAAGCCTCATGATGATCGGAGCTATAGGTGGCTTTGTCGTAGCAATGATTACTATATTTAAAGACTCATGGTCACCTATTACGGCTCCTGTCTACGCTGTCCTCGAAGGCCTTTTCCTAGGGGGCATTTCAGCAGTAGCTGAGGCTCAGTATCCCGGAATTGGCATACAGGCGGTAGGACTCACGTTCACCGTTTGCCTCGTAAT
>JBMFSZ010000073.1:0-11568 GCA_049967315.1 Desulfomonilaceae bacterium | reverse complement strand
TCACGCTGTTATGGATAGCCTCGTTACTGGGAAATTTGAGGGAAGAATTTATCCCATCCATCCAAAGCATGAAAAGATATTCAGCTATCCTGTTTACCGAGGTGTCGAGGAATTGCCCGAAATTCCCGACCTGGCGGTAGTAGCTCTCAATCAAACTTCATCGGTTAAGATGGTAGAAAAACTCTCTAAAATAGGCGTCTCTGGCGCTGTAGTTTTAGCTGGTGGCTATGCTGAGATGGGTGATTTCGGTCGTGAATTGCAGGAAAACCTGAGGCAAGCAGCTGGTTGCATGCCGGTAATTGGTCCGAATACGTTGGGATTAATTAATACTCATTCAAAATTAAATGTTACTTTTTATCCTAGAGAACTCGTTCCGGGCAATGTGTCCTTTTTGAGCCAGAGTGGAGGCATTGGATTAGCTTTTAAATCTCTAGCGCATGATCAAGGATTGAGATTTTCAAAATGGATCGGTGTTGGCAATAGAGTCAATTTGGAATTTCATCATCTTTTGGATTACTTGGATCATGATGCGGATACCAAAGTAATAGGTATTTTTACGGAGGGATCAGGGGACCCTCGTGCAATGCTGGAGACTATGAGGAGAGTGGCTCCAAGCAAGCCCATTGTAGTCTACAAGGCTGGGCAAGGTAAATTTGCGGATAAAGTGACAGTAACCCACACTGGAGCTGCGGCTGGGTCCAGTCGCGTATGGGATGCGGCTTTGAGACAGTCTGGTGTAGAAGTCGTTCATTCTGTTCATGAAATGGTCTCAATATGTAAAGCGTTTTCATTTGGAACAATTCCTCAAGGTCCAAATATCGGTATTTTTACCCATACTGCAGGCCCGAGTATTGTCGCCTGGGACATTCTTCAACGTGAGCCATTTTGTGAATTAGCTACTTTAAAGGAAGAAACTTTGGATAGTATTGCACAGATCCTGGGACCATCTGTGCCGGTTGTTCATAAAAATCCAGTGGACGGGGCAGCGGGAGCATTTTTAACGAAACCGTTTCATGACATAGCTCAAGTAATTTTAAAAGATAGCAATGTGGATTCCTTGCTCGCAATTTTCTGTGAACACAAAAATTGGCCTTATCCAACCGATGCTCTTATAGAGCTTGGAAAGAAATTCAATAAATCCATTGTGGCATGTTTCATAGGATCTATAGAACATATAGAACCCGCGAGAACCATTCTTCATGAGGCTGGAATACCAACTTATTGCACCCCGGAAGAAGCTGCCATGGGTTTGAAAAGCTTGATAAGTCGGGCTAAAAAGATCTATTGTTCTCAAGAGGTCTGAAGCCGGTTATCGCGATAGCCCGCCCACTGATTTTACCATCTCGTCGATAGGAATATAATTCCCCCTTGTTGCATGACGTACACTTGTTCAAAAAGTAAACGTTCTCAGCAAGAATTCCTGATTCAATAAACTCCTGACGATTTATTGAACCCAGATCTATTTTACTTTTTTTCACAAATTTTCGAGAATCGCTTTTTACTTGGACGCTAAATTTCTCGGCCCAAGGTATACTTGAGAAAAGTGGTTCAATTACCGCTTCATCAACTTCGTAGCAGCACAATCCGATGGCTGGGCCCAAAGCAACTAGAAGATTTTCCCTCTTGCATCCCAAATTCGTTGTCATGGTCATGACAACCTTTCTGGAAATACGCAAAACTGTTCCCTTCCAACCAGCATGAATAGCCGCGGAAATTTTCGTGACAGGATCAATTATCAATATGGGTAGGCAATCAGCTGTTTTCACCGACGGGTAAATCCCAACTTTGAGAGCTATGATGGCGTCTCCTCTCATTTGTTTTTCAGGAAGCTCATTAAAGATTAATATGTTGTCCCCATGTTCTTGTTGACAGGAAATGATATCGGAACTCAAGATATTCAAATGATTGGATAATATATTTAAATTATTGGAAATGTTTTTTTCACTGTCTCCGGCCAAAGCTGAGAAGTTCAGTGATTTGAAAGGACCACTTGAGCATCCGCCCGTTCGGAGGGAAAATGCTATTACCGCCCCACGATCTTCGGGTCTTTCCAGAATATAGGCTTGTTCCAGACGTCTAATACCCCAAGCATTGCTCAATTTGTCAAATTTTTCCTTTCACTTGTTACGCGAGGCGTACAATTTGAGAAGCTATTCCCGCCCCAAGCCGAAATAATCGAGCCATTCTGAAATATTTTCTATTTTGGGATTCGAGTCCTTTATTTCTTTCTGTTCCCGTGCGCTCAATTTTCTCAATTCAGATCTAAAAGTCTCCCTTGTGATTATTTTGGCGCCTCTACTGGAAGCAAAAGATCTCAGTTCTTTATCTGACGATACAACAGTTACATCTCTCGCATAAGAAATGTTCCTGATCATGTTTTTTATTCTTTCATCAGCCGATTTGCCAGGTTTCGCATAAAAGATCTGAACCCCTTTGAAAACTATACCATCCTGGTAATTTGCTTCCTCAATTCCGTCAAACACTATTTTCACCTTTTTACCGGTTATGGCAACAAATTTAACAACTTTGTGGAGGAGTTGCTCTTTCACTAAACGCCATTTTGGATCCCTATCTATTTTTCGCCCTATTAAATTGTTACCATCGATTATGAATGTCATAAAAAATTACCTCGGATTTATAAGTTCGGATCTACAATTTTCTATTCCTCGAATTGACAACAATATTATAAGATGAGAAAAGTATTTTGTTTATCCCTTAATACAGGCATTTGAAAGGGTTTTAAATTAACAGTGACTCAAAACCTTTCCAGGATCAGAAATATTGGAATTATGGCCCATATTGACGCAGGTAAGACCACTCTTACTGAACGAATATTATACTATACAAAGAAAATTCATAAAATCGGGGAAGTTGACGACGGCTCTGCCACAATGGATTACATGCCCCAAGAGCAGGAAAGAGGCATAACTATCACATCTGCGGCAACGGTGTTCAACTGGAATAATTACGAAATTCATTTAATCGATACCCCTGGACATGTTGATTTCACGATTGAGGTAGAACGTAGCCTAAGAGTTTTGGATGGCGTAGTGACCGTGATCTGCGCAGTAGGTGGAGTTGAGCCGCAGACCGAGACTGTATGGCATCAAGCTGACAAATATGGCGTCCCACGCATAGCCTTCGTGAACAAGCTTGACAGAGTGGGTGCAGATTTTGATCGAGCGGTTTCAATGATGAGGGATCGATTAGGGGCTAACCCTGTCCCTATCCAGATTCCTATTATGAACAACGGGGTTTTTGAAGGCGTTATTGACCTTCTACGCATGAAAGCAATTGTTTGGGATGTTGAGTCAAAAGGCGAAACTTTTAAATTAGTTGATATACCAAAAGATTTTGTTGAACTCGCCCAGAAGGCCCATGACACGATGGTAGAAATTGCGGCTGAGCAGGATGAGATTTTACTCGAACATTATCTTGAAAATGATTTTCTCGATGAAAAACAAATTGTAGCCGGGCTTCGGAAAGGAACCGTCTTAAATAAAATTGTGCCCACCTTGTGTGGGTCGGCTCTCAAGAATCAAGGGGTCCAACCAGTTATTGACGCTATAATAGATTTTTTGCCGTCGCCTTTAGATGTTCCACCCATTGCTGGCATAAATCCGGAGACTGGCGCCAAAGAGCTGCGCAACCCAAAAGTTAAAGACCCTCTGTGCGCGTTGGCTTTTAAAGTTATTATGGATCAAGGTAGGAAATCTGTATTCGTGCGGGTTTATTCTGGGGAATTGAACGCGGAAAGTGAAGTTTACAATGCCACCCAGGGAATAAAAGAACGAGTTGCTCGTCTGTTTTTAACCCATGCTAATAAAAGAGAAAAAATCAAGTCTGCTTGCGCTGGGAGCATTGCGTTGGTGGTAGGTTTGAAAGATACAAGGACCGGCGATACCATAACTAGCCCAACTGCCCCTCTAATTTTAGAAGCCGTGCAAACCTATTTGCCTGTCATTTCGATCGCTATCGAACCACAAACTCGTTCGGATCAGGAAAAACTGATTTTTTGCCTGGAAAAAATTGCGCAGGAAGATCCGACTTTTGTTTACTACGAAAACCAGGAAACGGGACAACTACTTATTTCGGGCATGGGCGAATTGCATCTTGAAATAATAGTCGATCGCTTACGCCGAGAATACAACGTCGAAGTCCAGACAGGTAAACCGCAAGTCGTTTACAAGGAATCTGTTTCAGGTGTTGCAGAAGCTCGTGTTGTTTTTGATCGTGAGATTCATGATGTTAGACACTTCGGGGATGTTACCTTGTCAGTCCGTCCAGGGGTCAGGGGATCTGGATTTGTATTTGAAGTATCGGATTCTTTGAACGACTTAACTCCAGAACTGATAGCTCATGTCGAAAATGGAGCCAAAGAGTCGACTCTAGCTGGAGCTTTGGCAGGCAATGAAGTAGTGGACCTTGTTGTTAATTTTGTTGGTATTGGTTCAGAACCATTTTTAATGTCACCTCTCGGTGTAAAAGTCGCTGCGTCGCAGGCCTGCAGGGAAGCCTGCGAGAAAGCTGGTCCTATCGTTCTCGAGCCTTTTATGAGCGTTGAGGTAGTAGCGCCTGAAGAATTTGTGGGTGAAGTTATAGCGGACCTCAATAGTCGGCATGGTAGATTGGAAGATGTTTCACCCAGGGGTAAAATTTCGGTTTTAAAAGCCGTGGCGCCTTTAGCGAATATGTTCGGCTATTCTACTTCTTTGAGATCTTTAACCCAGGGACGTGGCATCTTCTCTATGCAATACTCGCATTATGATGTGAAGCAATGATAGCTCAAATCTGGCGCTAAGCCAGCTTGGACAGAGACGTTTGAAAATTACTACTTTCTAGGATTTTTTAAAAAAATCTCTTGGCCCACCAACATTTTTAAAAGCCGAGTTGAAATTTCTGTACAGTGAATGGTAGTCAGATATACGATGCCATTTTTTAAGATAGCCAGGCGGGAGATCTTCGCGTTCCTCTACGCTGCTCCAACCGCCTGGTACCGGAAACGCGTAATATGGCAAATTTCTTGGTATACCCCTTACTAACGCTACCTCTGGAACTACCCACTCCCTTAAGGCCATGTAAATTCTATGCATCCCATCATTGATGATCAAATGAAAAGAGCCATCAGATTCTATTGATTCCTCAACTATGGGTGGTAACAAATCAATGGGTTCTTCAAGTGAATCAAAAAATATTCGTATGAAACCTTTTAATTCAAAAATGTTGATATCTTGTTTCTCCAATAGCCATTTGAGCTCCCTAACTTTTTTTAGCTCCTGCCTAAGAATGTAATTCTGTGGTGGATCAAGAAACTCTGGCCTAACTTTTTCTAATGATATTAGAGCATTAGTGTAAACTTTTGTTTGCGGCGCTTTAAGCATGGTCACATTTTTTAGAGCTTCTATCAACTCAGTTTCCGAAAATTTTTCTATTCTGCTAATTTTCATGGATATAGACCTTGGGGATATTTTACTTTCCGAGGAAAGCGTCAAGGACTTCTTCTTTTAAATCGGAAATATCTGAAGGATCAGTAGGATCCAATTTACGTGTAGAAAAGTCAAGCAACGTTTGGATCATTGATGTTTTTGCTTCTTCAGAAATTCTAATTTGTTGAAAAACTTCTATTTCCTGACTGGTTTCCATGATTTGACGCCAAAAAAGATCAAAATCCTTATTCTTGGAATCATAGGGAGTTTCATAATAGATTTCTCTGATTCCAGCTTGAATCAATTGTTTGAAACACCAATTGCACGGTTCAAGTGTGCAATAAAGGGTGGCCTTCTCCAGAGATATCCCAAATCGTGCGGCTTGATTAAGGGCGTTTACTTCCGCATGACTGGACAGGCAATAATTGTATTTTTCAGCATCATGAGCGCCTATAGATCTGCGTAAACAGAAATTGGGGCCTTTGTCAGAACAATGAGGGGCGCCGTGAACTGCTCCATTGTACCCTGTTGCCAGTATTCTGTTATTTCTCACAATCACAGCCCCTATCTTACGGGAATTACATGTAGATCTGACGCTTACGAGCTTGGCTAGCATCATGAAATATTCATGCCATGTTGGTCTGTTCATAAATTGATAGCCTTATATCAAGTTGAGTATTTATGGAAAAAGTGGCTCGATCCTATCACGAATTCGTCCTGATTCAATGCTTTCCATAAATTCTTCGGCCAAGAGTTCGCTCAACTGGCAAACCTTATCCCATCTGCGTATTCTTTCGCCAGGACTCTTAACAAAAGTGGTAAAATCTTTTCTGTCTGGAATTTTACCATCAGGGAGCATTTTCACAAATTCTGCGCTTGGGAATATTTGTAGGACCCGATCTAAGGTTTTTTCTGAGGTTTTTTTCCACGGCAGCTTTTTATCGAACCAACCAGGGGAAATTCTTTCCTGGTAATGAAAAAACAATATTAGCCCTTCACCAGGTTGGTAATCTTCATTCAATTGATAATTTATCAACCCACCGTCTCGATAAACCCCGTGCGGAGCTCCCGAAATTTCTGACACGCCTTTAATGAAATATGGCAATGAACCTGTTGCCAAAGCCACTTTTCTAATGTTCTGCGCATCCAATTTGAATGTCCACTTTTGTTGTCCATACTCTGTAAAATTCGGTTTGCGCGGTCCAGTATAAAAGATCACCTTGTCAAAAAATAGTTTCAACCAATTGGAATCAAAAACATTTAACACTGCGGATAATATTAGTCCTAAACCCTGGGCGTGAATATTGTCGGATGCGGCGAGATTTTTTGATCGTACAACATGGATCGCCAAGTCTAACTTCGGATGATTCAAGATATGGTTGATATCTACGTCAGTTAAGAAACTATCAACATTTTCAAGGAGTTTTCTAGAAATACTCAACGGCGTGTCCTGAGATGTAAAAATGTTTCTTGAATAACTTATTCTTAGTTTTTCGTACGCGCTCAACGGCTTCTCGCAAGCCATGGCCATACATCTCCAGGCCCCTGCCGACGCCCCTGCCAGTAGGACTCGATCAAAGGAAGACTTTTCAAAAAATTTCGTTTTGATAAGAGCTTTGTCAAAACCAACGGAAACAAACCATTTAGGGCCGCCTGCGGGTGCTGCGAATACGCGTACGCGTTTCGGGTTTAAACCTTCATCACGAATTTGGTTAAAAATGCTTGGCCCGACCTTGAAGCGGATTAAATTCTTCATAGTCACTTAAGCTATCATGAGATACCTGAATTTCAAAAGACGTCATACTTATCGTTACTGTTTATGTTGGATTATTAATGTGTTAGCACCATTAAGATAAACTAATTAATCAATGTATGTTTGAAATTATAGAGTTAAATTATTTATTTTTAATAGTGATTTTTGCTTGACAACATAAAATGATATATATAAGACGTGAATTCAGTTAGTTGAGGTTTTTGGAATGGGTATGTTGAGAAGTAATACCCCTACCAATCAGTTTTAACTTATCTTTTCTGACAAAATATCGCGTTAAACATTGAGATCGATGATTCCTTTGTTTCTTTTCAGTTCCTACTAGGACACCTCAAAATGTCATTCGGTAAAAGGAGGTGAGCAAATATCTTCTAAATATGGGCATGTTTTTGCTTGGCCGAACTCACACATACGGCGTTTTAAAAAAGTATTTTTTAATAATATACATTATATTTTTGAATAAAATGACATATTTATTCTATAAACAACAGGAGGATATGCAATTAAGTTTATTTTATTTATTGGCTTAAGATTATAATTTATTGAAACTTTGGCTAAATATTGTGGAAAATGCCTCATATTTAAATTAAAGACCACAATATATAGTTAAGGTATTGTTTTTTCTCTTGACAAAGTTTGTTAAAAAATATTTAAGCGATACCAGTGAGTTCGAGCTGGGAGGACAGCGCAATGAAAAGAAGCACTGTTACGATACTGGTATGCTTATTTTTTTTATACTTATCTTCGATCGCATTTGCGTATGACAATCAAAATTTCATCAACGTCAAAATTGGTCCCGACACTAATTTTTCTTTCGACAACGGCCTAGAAGATACCGGGTCTAATCCTGAATACGCTGACGCGGGTATTTCGGCACAGCCAGCCGCCTATAGACCCCCTGTCAATTACGGTGGACCCATCTCGAAGGTTAAACCTCGAGTTTGTGGTCCAACTTCTGTCTGTTGTCCAAAACCGGAACCCCCATGTATTGTTCCTCGCCGGTTTTGTAGACAGTGGGAAATTAGCGCACAATTATTTTTACCAAGGCTAAGTGGAACTTTACAATGGCCTGGGGCTGTTTATGGTTTACCTACTACGGGTATCGACCTTACAGATGATCTTGGTTTACCTAAGCATCCTATTTTAGGTGAATATTCCGCATATTACCAGATCAACTGGAATTGGGCGATTTATTATTCGATTATGCCTATATATTTGAGCGGCACAGGTGTGACTACGAAATCGTTTTACTACGGAAATTGGTTTGTTCCAGCCGGCGCCGTGGTGCATACGGAATGGAGTTTTATATATCAGCGGTTAGGTTTGATGTACAGCTTCATCAACACTTGCAACGCTAATGTGTCTATCTATACCGCCTGGTTATACAATCCTCAGCAGTTTAAAGTGAACTGTACTGTTTGTCCCAATTGGCCTACGAGTTATAATGATCGAAACCGCCAGATGCTGATGTCAGGAATTAATTTCAGAAAATGTATCAGGACTCTTTGTAATGGAGCTACCTTAGCCTGCGATTCTGAATTTAGCATAGGATATCTCGATAACACCGTCGTATTAGATATAGAACCCGGTATGAGATTTAGTGTTCCTTTAAATTGTGGGCGTTGGGGTTTTGTTAAAGGTGGATATCGATGGTTGAGTTTCAATGAAAATCGAAATGATTTACAGATGAATCTCTACCTCGAAGGCGCCTATATTGAAGCTGGTTTGATGTTTTAAATAACTTCTTTCGGTTTGAATGGCGCCGATTCTGAATGTCCTTTCGTTTAAAACAGGGTGTTAAACTCTGCCTTGACTGAATGTCCAAAAAGTCAGGGATACTTAGAGCCAAATAACCCTCCTTCGGCGCCATTCATTATTTAGCGTAACCCTACAAAAAAGAAAAGCCCGAAAACGGCTGTAAAGCCGCCCCTTTCAGGGCTTTTCACGAGACGAAAGGGTATGTTGAGAAGTGACTTCTTACTACCACATTCAGTTTAACACGCAAACATTTTTTCTCATTTCCGCCTAATTTTTTTTACGCACCACTCCTTTAAAATCATGTATCTATCCCAATAATACCTTCTGTTATTTTTTTATCCTTGATTTAATAATTTACATATGTTTCCAAATGTGATATATTAATCATAGTTAAGGTGTTTTCCTACAAATCGCCCTGAAAAGGAGGCTTTGGGATGATCGACAAACTAAAAGAAGAGCGACGTCCCGATTCGGATAATTTAAAGTTTTCTCCTGGTTGGACCAAAATCCATTCTTGGGTTTTTCTGATCATTATAGCATTTGGATTTTTCATTTTGGGAGTTCAGAATCGGTATCATTATTTGAGCCCTGTGGGTTTAGGAAAAGCATATAGGATAGACAAGCTATTTGGGGGAATTCAAGAGTTTGACCCTCATCAGGGTTGGATTGTCGCTGTGTTACAGCCTACGGCGCCACCTAACGCTATGTCGATGCTTGAACCTTCATCCTCTGGACCTCAGATTCCTCAAGTAGAGCCTGTAAACACACCTGAAAAACCTCATGTCGTTGAAAAGGATGAGGAAGCTTCAGTGGCCCCTATTTCTCCAAAAGAGGAGCCAAGCGCCGTTTCCGAACCCAAGGAAGTAACGGCCGCGCCTGCTGTGACATCTCCTTCAACATCAAATACTGCAAATACGCCCATTAAAGAAATGTCTACTGAGGAGAGGTTCCAGGCCTTTAAAAAGGTTTTTCCAGATTTCGGTCAAGATGAGTTTCAACTTGCTAGTGATGACCTTTATCCTGACTGGAAAAAGCGATTTGCTCCAAATGGAACATGGGCCGAATTTTTAGTCACATATAAAGACTTTATCCGTTGGTGGAATGACGCCGGCAATCCAGCTGAAACCGGTGTCAAGCTTTGGCAGGAATATCTTGCGGCTAGAGGAAAGAGTTAGTGGGTCTGTCGTTCAGCTGATTTGTTCAGCCGATCAGCATCGGCTGAAATTCAATTCATTCAAAATATCCAATTTAATTGGAAAAGGTCCGAGAAATGCACAATAGGTGTGACTCGACCTTTTTTCTTTTTTCGGATTATTGTCCTTTGTAGTTTGCAAATATCATTCGTCCGGCAGTAGTCTGGAGTACACTTGTAACTGTAGCTTCAATAGTACGACCTATGAGCCTTTTACCATTATCAATTACTACCATCGTGCCATCATCCAAATATGCCACGCCTTGTCCAGGCTCTTTGCCTTCTTTTATTACTTGAACCTTCATTGTTTCGCCAGGAAGTACTATCGGTTTAAGAGCGTTGGCCAGTAAATTTATATTAAGCACCTGAATTGATTGAACTTCAGCTACCTTATTTAAATTGAAGTCGTTGGTGATTATTGGACATACCATTTCTTTAGCTAGTTGAATTAGTTTTTGATCTACTTCTTTAATCGAAGGATAATCTGTTTCAGAGATAATAATTTTTACATATGCCTGTTTTTTTATTTTATTGAGAATATCGAGGCCCCGCCTGCCTCTTGTTCTTTTAGTGGATTCACTTGAATCCGCAATAAGCTGCAATTCCTGTAAAATGAATTGAGGAATAACAAGACCACCGTCCAAAAAACCAGTTTCGCAGATATCTGCTATTCGGCCGTCGATTATTACTGAAGTATCTAATACGCCAATAATCTTTCCAGTCTGCCTATCTGGCTTCCCTGTTTTTTCCCTGAATTCGTTGGCTTTTGCCGAACCGAGTTGTATCCCTATCAATGTGGGGATAATTACTACGAGGCCATTTAAATAACCTGATATTTCAAGCTCTTCGAATATAAGTGAAATATTCCATGTAATGATTGTGCCTAAAACGAGTCCTACAATGCCACCAATAACCCCCCCAAGGATTTTAAAGACATCTGAATTAATCCAGATTTGGATTAACCTTAGCGTTATTATAGCCAAGAGAAAAAAAAGCGCTGTTATAGGAATTATATAGTTTGTGGAACCAAATAGAGAGATACCAGAGAGTGCGCCGAATAGTAGATAACTTAAAATAATTATAGTTGATATTATTTTGCTCAGCGGCAAATGTTGACCCCTTTTAGTTTAGGTTATGTAAATTTCAATTAAGCGCTGGGATCAACATCTAATTCTTTGTCATTCATGTTTTCGAAACTTTTCTGAAAAATTCGGTTCAAGGTGCGTTCTATTTCTATTTCATCTGTTTTCTTGGCAATGGACAGTTCTTTTATTAATAGATTATGAGCCTGGTCATACAATCTTCTTTCCCCGTGTGAAAGGTCCTTGTTTTCTTTTAATAAACACAAATCTCTGTATACTTCAGCCGCCTGAAAAATACTTCCACTTCTCATCTTCTCCTGATATTCTCTATGCCTGCGG
>JBMFSZ010000072.1:0-11594 GCA_049967315.1 Desulfomonilaceae bacterium | reverse complement strand
CGTGGCACGATAAACGTTAATGATATTAACTTATTGAAATGGTAAGGGATTGTTTGAACTCACGCCTTAAGCGATTAGGTTTTGGGCTGATTATTTTCGACATGGATTCGGGAGCCTGGCATGATTGAACTAGTCTGGTTAATACCCATCTTTCCTCTAATAGGATTTCTGATTAATGGCCTGTTTGGTAGGCGTTTTTCGGAGAAAACAATTGGTTGGATCGGAGCAGGAGCCGTAGGCGCATCATTTGTGATGGCTTTATTGATCCTGAATGATCTCCTGCACATGCCGCCCGAGTCGCGATCGGTTCAAAAAATCGTATATTCGTGGATATGGTCTGGGGATTTGAACGTCCCGTTCGGGTTTCTCGTTGATCCCCTCAGCATGATAATGATGATGGTGGTATGTGGTGTTGGCTGCATCATTCACGTCTATTCCATCGGATACATGCATGGTGAGATCGGTTTCAGGCGATATTTCTCTTACTTGAACCTTTTTGTGTTCAACATGCTGATACTCGTTTCCGCCAACAATTTCCTCCTGATGTTCGTAGGCTGGGAAGGAGTTGGTCTGTGTTCGTACCTTTTAATCGGGTACTACTATGAGAAAAAATCAGCCTCTGACGCCGGTAAAAAGGCCTTTGTCGTAAACAGGGTAGGGGACTTCGGGTTCCTGCTCGGGATGTTTTTAATCTTCACTGTGTTCGGGACGTTCAACTTCGTGGATGTCTTCGCAGTCGCTCCTCAAAAGCTGACCCAAGGCGGGACTCTCGTAACGTTAATTACTCTTCTGCTTTTCGTTGGCGCAACTGGTAAATCAGCCCAGATTCCTTTGTATACCTGGCTGCCAGACGCCATGGAAGGTCCAACACCGGTCAGCGCTTTGATCCATGCGGCTACAATGGTAACGGCGGGCGTGTATATGGTTTCCAGGTGCAGCGTCATGTTTGCCATGGCTCCAATTTCACTCACAGTCGTAGCCGTAATTGGAGGTTTGACCGCTTTGTTCGCCGCCACAATCGGCATGACTCAATTTGATATTAAGCGAGTGCTAGCTTATTCGACCATAAGCCAGTTAGGCTACATGTTCATGGCGTGTGGTGTAGGCGCGTTTGCTTCAGGTATATTCCACCTCATGACCCATGCATTTTTTAAGGCTCTTTTGTTCATGGCGGCTGGTAGTGTTATGCACGCTATGTCGGGCGAGCTTGACATGCGAAAAATGGGAGATTTGAGAAAAAAATTACCTTATACACACTGGACTTACCTATTTGGTACCCTCGCAATCGCCGGAATATTTCCCTTTGCAGGCTTTTTCAGCAAGGACGAAATTCTCTATTACGCATTGCAGAAAAACATAATCTTCTGGCTTCTTGGAGCGGTTGCGGCAATAATGACTTCTTTTTACATGTTCAGGTCGGTTTTCATGACATTCTATGGTAAGTCTAGAGTCGAACATGAGGTTGCTCACCATTTGCACGAGTCGCCTCCCTTGATGACCGTCCCGCTCATGATTCTTGCATTCCTTTCTCTAGTCGGTGGGCTTGTTGGGGTTCCAATAATTGAGGGAGGACACATCTTCGGAGATTTCCTTGGTCCCGTGTTTCAGCCTGCCAAAGCCATTCTGGATCACGGAGCTCATCATGCTGGCCATCACAGTGTAACTTTTGAGCTCATTTTGATGGGCGTGTCTTTGGCAATAGCCATAGCTGGATTGCTGATTGCCAGGTTCATGTACCTAACCAGTCCTGAAACCCCCGAAAGAATCGTGCAACGCTTTTCAGGACTGCACCGGCTTGTTTTCAACAAGTACTGGATAGACGAGCTGTATGATTTCCTTTTCGTCAACTCAATCGTGGAGTTTTCGAAATTGCTGTGGAAGAAGTTTGATGAAGCCGTAGTCGACGGCGCTGTGAATGGAGTGGCCGCAGTTGTGAGAACTTTTGGAAGCGTTCTGAGGCTGCTTCAGACCGGTCTGGTCAAGGACTATGCTCTGTCGATTCTCGTTGGAGCCATGGTCGTAATCGGTTACTTGCTACTGAGATAGGACACGGAGGCGTGCCGTTCATGGAAAATGTTTCTCATTTGCTTAGTCTGATCACATTTATCCCACTGTTGGGTGTTATAGTAGTCATGTTCATAAACAGGGAGTGTTTAAAGACTCTTCGTTTCGTGACTATTGGATTTATGCTGCTGGACTTTGTCATCAGTCTTTTCGTTTACTTTGGTTTTAATCAGTCCACGGCGTCAATGCAGTTTGTCGAATATCACCCTTGGATCCCGCAATGGGGAATATCTTACAAGGTGGGGATAGATGGCATAAGCCTCTTGCTGTTGATGTTGACCACGTTTCTAGGCCCGATTCTGGTATTGGCCTGTTGGAAAGATATCACCGTACGTGTCAAGGAATTCATGATCTGCCTTCTGTTTCTTCAGGTAGGCATGATAGGGGTATTTGTATCATTAGATCTTTTCCTGTTTTATGTCTTCTGGGAAATCATGCTCATCCCCATGTATCTATTAATTGGGGTTTGGGGTAACCCAGCAAGACGACTCTACGCCGCCATAAAATTCGTTTTGTACACGATCGTGGGCAGCCTTTTGATGCTAGTGGCCATTCTGGTGTTGTATTTCATGGCTGGGAAAAGTTCCGGTGTTTACACGTTCGATCTTCTCAAGCTTTACGATTTTGCAGTGCCTGTCCAAGCTCAATTCTGGCTTTTCCTCGCATTTTTCCTCGCTTTCGCAATTAAAGTCCCAATGTTTCCGTTCCATACATGGCTTCCGGACGCCCATACCGAAGCTCCTACGGTTGGTAGCGTGGTGCTGGCTGCTGTCCTACTGAAAATGGGGACTTATGGCTTCATACGTTTTGCCATTCCTTTATTCCCGAATGCTGCGATCGACTCTGCATGGTGGGTCGCGCTTCTGGCCGTCATCGGAATAATATACGGAGCGTGGGTGGCCATGGTCCAGTTGGATATGAAAAGGCTGGTTGCCTTCTCCAGTGTAAGCCATCTGGGATTTGTAATGCTGGGAATGTTTGCGCTAACCACACAAGGCGTTGAAGGCAGTATCATTCAGATGATCAATCACGGGTTAAGCACGGGCGCTCTCTTCTTGATTGTCGGGATGATCTATGAGCGACGACATACGAGACTGATTTCCGAATTTGGTGGTATCTCAAAGGTAATGCCTTTGTTTGCCGTTTTCTTCATGATCTTTACCCTGTCATCTATTGGACTACCTGGTTTAAATGGATTTATCGGTGAGTTTTTGATTCTTCTTGGATCTTTTGGAAAATTCACGTGGTATACTGTTTTTGCTGCATCAGGGGTAATTTTTGCTGCGGTTTACATGCTATGGATGTTCCAGAGAGTTATGTTTGGCGAGGTAACCAATCCGAAGAACCTCAATTTAAAAGACATAAACGTTAGAGAAGTCGCTGTTCTGGTTCCGCTTCTAATTTTTGTAGTTTGGATTGGGGTTTATCCCAATACATTTTTGGGACGAATGGAGCCGTCCGTCAAAAACTTTATTCAGTATGTCGAAAAGAAAAGAGCGGCAATTATCGCTATGGAAGAAGCCGATGGCCGGCTTGTTCCCAATTTGGAAAAAATCAGCCTGGTTTCCTCCGTCACGAAGACCCGTACGGAGAGATGATATTATAAATGGGAGCGAACGGGATGATCCCTGTGCCTGAAGTAATTCTTGGAGGCGTGCTACCAGCGTTGATACTAGCTATTGCTGGTATGTTAGCCATGCTACTAGGCTTGTTTGTGCGAAAGGGAGCAGTTGCTGTTGGGGCCATAATTGCCCTGATCGGGGTATTGATAGCGCTAATGGTCAACAATCCACTGCGATTAATGAACATATCAGCGTTCAGCGGCATGATTGCTTTGGACTCATATACATGGTTCTTCAATCTCCTGATACTCTTTTCTGTTGGATTAACTGTCCTCATTTCTATGAAATATCTCGTTGATCAGGGATTGAATCTTTATGAGTACTTCGCCGTATTGTTGTTTTCCGCCGTTGGCATGATGTTTATGGTTTCCGGAATCCATTTGCTAATGATCTTCGTTGGTCTGGAGACACTCTCTATAGCGGTTTATGTTCTAACCGGAGTACTACCCAAAAATGCCAAATCGTCTGAAGCTAGCCTCAAGTATTTGCTTTTAGGAGCTTTCTCTAGCGGCCTTTTCCTCTACGGGGCTGCTTTGCTGTACGGTTCAACCGGGACATTGAGTTTAGCAGGCATCGCAAAATATTTTCATGCTGGCTCCGTTAGTATCATGGCGATCGTAGGCATGGGATTATTAATGGTCGGGTTCGCTTTCAAGGTGGCGGCTGTTCCTTTCCACATGTGGACACCTGATGTTTACGATGGGGCCCCATCTCCAATAACCGGTTTTATGTCTGTTGGTGTAAAAGCGGCCGCTTTTGCAGCATTCCTAAGAGTTTTTTTCGAATGCTTTGGGTCCGCTCAAGTTACGTGGGGTCACATTCTGTGGGTGCTGGCTGCTTTAACTATGATTCTTGGTAACATGGCAGCTTTAGTTCAGAACAACATCAAAAGGATGCTTGCGTATTCAAGTATTGCTCACGCCGGCTATATTCTGGTAGGCATGGTGGCTGGAACAGCTAGCGGCGCTGCCGGAGTGCTTTATTACCTGCTGGCCTATATATTCACCAACCTCGGAGCCTTTGCGGTGGTAACCATGGTGGGTCGCCAGGGGGAGGCAAATGTCTATTTGGACGACTACAGGGGACTAGGCAAAAGTCATCCCACTCTAGCCTTGGTTATGTCAATATTCCTCTTTTCGCTTGCAGGCATACCTCCTACGGCGGGTTTCATAGGAAAATTTACCATATTTAGCGCGGCCATTAGCGCTGGGTATGTGTGGCTTGTTATAATAGGTGTCCTGACGAGCGCAGCGTCAGTGTTTTATTATTTCAGGGTGATCATGAAAATGTATATGGAAGCGCCTGAAGTTGAACCTGAGCGGTTGAGTTTCAGCCCTTCGATGACGTTTGCCCTGAGTATAACCGTAATGGCGGTGCTGTACATCGGAATTTTCCCGACAACCTATTTGAATTTGGCTACGGAATCAGTTAAAACTTTATTCTAGGCATGAAGTTTGACGAATGACAAATAATTAAAGGATCAGGATGCTTTTAAATGCGCTGGTAGTGACCGGCCATGGAATTAACTGCGAAATAGAGACTCGAAGAGCCCTAGAAATAGTAGGTTTTAAGAAAATTGATCTTGCGCATTTAAATTTCATAGTCGGGGGCGAAGTCGATTTAGGATATTATCAGTTTGTCGTTTTTCCTGGGGGGTTTCTAGATGGTGATGACTTAGGGGCCGCTCAGGCTTGCGCAAACAGGATTCGCCATTCAAAAGTCAAGGGTAGGAACCTTATAGACGATCTGCTCGAGTTTGTTTCTCGAGGTGGATTGATCCTTGGAATATGCAACGGATTTCAGCTCCTGGCAAAACTGGGATTGGTACCAGCCTTCAACGGTTCCTACCTTCAGCGAGACGTTTCCCTGACTGGAAATGAGAGTGGGCGTTTTGAAGATCGGTGGGTCAACCTGGCGGTAGATAGGCTGTCACCATGTGTGTTTACCTCGGATCTTGAGAGTCTTTATTTGCCTGTGAGACATGGCGAAGGAAAAGTTGTCGGACGAGATTTATCTGTTATCGACAGACTTATGACTTCTCACCAGGCCGCATTGTTTTATACACGACCCGGAGAGTTCGCTCCTACTCAGGATTATCCTTATAATCCTAACGGTTCTCCGGGAGGGATTGCTGGAATATGTGACTCAAGCGGAAGAATTTTTGGGCTGATGCCACATCCTGAATGTTACCTTGATAGAACCAATCATCCCAGATGGACACGTGAGCGTTTACCGGAAGAGGGGATTGGCTTAAAGATATTTCATAACGCCAGACGCTACATTTCACAATCTTGACGCTCTTGTTTTTATCAGGGGCGGTAAAATCTTTTAGAATTGGCATTTCGTCTCAGCGCAAACAGAGCGCTGAATAGTTACACAGGAGGTTTCGATGGCATTGTTGGATCCGACCAAGATGGCTGATTGGCAGATAGCTGAAGCAGCCGAGAAATCGATGAAGACGGTTTATCAGTTAAGAGAAGAACTAGGCCTGGCAGAAGAAGAGCTCCTGCCTCACGGACACTATGTGGCGAAAGTCGATTTCGCAAAAGCTCTTAAACGGCTGAAAGACAGACCTGACGGGAAATACATCGATGTGACGGCTATTACACCTACCCCATTGGGTGAAGGAAAGTCCACCAGCTCTATGGGCTTGGTTGAAGGACTCGGCAAACGACAAAAAAAGGTCGTCGCAGCCATCAGGCAGCCGTCGGGTGGTCCTACCATGAATATCAAGGGATCCGCCGCTGGTGGTGGTTTGGCGCAGTGTATTCCTCTAACACCATTTTCTCTTGGCCTCACAGGCGACATCAATGCGATCATGAACGCTCATAACCTCGCGATGGTGGCCTTGACAGCCAGGATGCAGCATGAGTTCAATTACAACGATGAAGAACTTGCCAAAAGAAATCTGAAACGCCTGGATATCGACCCTCGCAATGTCGAATTTGGATGGATTATTGATTTCTGCGCCCAAGCTCTCAGAAACATAATCATTGGTATCGGCGGAAAGATGGATGGGTTCATGATGAAATCATCTTTCGGCATCGCCGTGTCCTCGGAAATTATGGCCATTCTAGCGGTGTCTACCGACCTGAAAGACATGCGGGAAAGAATGGGCAAGATCGTCGTAGCCTACAACAAGAAGGGTGAACCTGTTACCACAAAGGACCTGGAAGTAGATGGCGCTATGACAGCCTGGATGGTAGAAGCACTGAACCCAAATCTGCTGCAGTCTATTGAAGGACAGCCCGTGTTTGTCCATGCTGGACCTTTTGCGAACATCGCCATCGGCCAGAGCTCAATTATTGCTGACAGGATAGGTCTGAAACTCGCTGATTATCATGTTACCGAGTCTGGTTTTGGCGCAGACATCGGCTTTGAGAAATTCTGGAACCTGAAATGCCGTTTCTCAGGCCTGAAACCGAACTGCGCCGTGGTAGTGGCCACCATAAGGGCCTTGAAATGCCACGGTGGCGCTCCAGTTCCAAGACCGGGACTGCCCATGCCCAAAGAATATGAAGGCGAAAACGTTGGTTGGGTCGAAGAAGGATGCAAAAACCTCATTCACCACATCCAAACAGTGAAGAAAGCCGGAATTAATCCAGTTGTTTGCATCAACTCTTTCTACACTGACACCAAGGACGAAATTGCAGCCGTTAAGCGACTTTCCGAGGCTGCAGGAGCCAGAGCGGCTGTTTCTCAACACTGGCTTAAGGGTGGAGAAGGCGCTCTTGAATTCGCTGATGCGGTTATCGACGCCTGCGAAGAAAAGAACGAATTCAAACTGCTTTATGACATCAGCCTGCCGCTGCGGCAGCGAATTGAACTCATTGCCAAAGAAGTTTACGGAGCAGACGGTGTGTCCTTCACTCCTGAAGCCGAGGCCAAAGCCAAAAAGATGGAGGCGGATCCAGAACTGTCTAAACTGGGAACCTGCATGGTGAAAACTCACCTTAGCCTTTCTCATGACCCGAACATCAAGGGCACCCCGAAAGGTTGGATATTGCCGATACGCGATGTTCTCACCTACAAGGGCGCTGGATTTGTCGTCCCCGTCGCTGGGGCCATTTCATTGATGCCCGGCACGAGTTCAAACCCTGCTTTCAGAAGGGTTGACGTAGATGTTGAGACAGGCAGGGTTAAGGGTGTTTTCTAGTAAGGACCCCAATCTGTGAAGCCATGTGGCCGCAAACTCCGGTTTGCGGCCATTTTCTTTTTTCTCAGGACTTCTTTTTGGCGGGCAGATTTCTCTTATACAGTATTTTCAGACCGTCCATGGTAAGATCATCCTCTACTTCATCGACAAGCTTGGTATGGGCTGAAATGACTCTGGCTAGTCCACCAGTAGCTACCACTTTCGGCCTTGATCTGAGTTCCTCAAACATGCGTCCCAGGATCCCGTCGACCAGGGCTGCGTAACCGAATATGATTCCGGACTGGATCGCTGAAGCGGTGTCCTTGGCAATAACCTTCGCCGGAGCGCTTAGTTCAACTCTGAACAGCTTGGATGCGTGGTGAAACAGGGCTTCAGCGGAGATTTTTACCCCTGGAGCGATTGATCCACCCTCATACTCTCCTGACGAGTTTATGTAATCGAATGTTGTGGCGGTCCCAAAATCCACAGCTATCAGTTCGGAGCGATATTTCTCGTAAGCCGCCACGGCGTTCACTATCCTGTCTGCGCCAACTTCTTTTGGATTGTCATATCTGATTGGCATGCCGGTTTTGATTCCTGGCCCGACAAAAAGAGGTGAAATCCCTAAAAAGACCTGACATAAATCTTCAAGAGCCGCCTTCAATGGAGGGACTACGCACGCGATTATAGCTCCGTGGATATTTTTTGTATCCAAGCCCTGCCAGAACAGCAGGTTTTTTAGCACCACCCATAATTCATCAGCCGTAACATCTTCATTAGTTCGGATTCTCCAGGAACCGAGTTTTTCATCATCTTTATAAAGTCCGATAACAATGTTTGTGTTGCCAACGTCTATAGCAAGCAACATGGCGCTTTCCTTTCATTTAGACGGATTCTCGATTCGTAAGTATTACTTAGCATAGAAGCATAGTTGTTTTAAGTGAAGCGAAACTTCCCCTTTAAACGCTCGGCGGGTAAAATAAGTTTTGCGCGGAATTACTTCAGTCACATTAGAGTAAAAACATTGACTGAGGTCGATGCTGATGTTACGCTAAAACAGCGGAGACAAAGGTTTTTGAGGCCTCCTCAAATGTTGAGCCTGCCGCTTGACAGTCTTTCAGCGTCAATTCTCGACGGTAAGCATCATGAAACCCACTGGACTGGTCCGCAACGACATTTGTCTGAAACACGATATGGGCATGTATCATCCGGAAAGTCCGGAAAGACTGGAAGCGCTGTATCGTATGCTTGACGAGCTTGGAGCAACCCTCAATCTGAAATACGCGAAGCAGCGCAATGCCACGATAGAAGAACTTTGCGCCAACCATGATCCCAGGTACGTTGACAGGATCAAATGCACGTCCGGCTGTGAGAGCGTATTTCTCGATCCAGACACCTCCGCGTGTTGCGATTCATGGGACGCAGCTATAGCCGCGGTTGGAGGTTTACTTGATTTAGTGGATGATGTTATGGAGGGTACGATCCGGAATGGATTCGCTCTGATCAGACCTCCTGGACATCACGCTGAAAATCGTCGAGCGATGGGATTTTGTCTCTTCAATAATATCGCTCTGGCGGCTCATTATGCTTTGAATCGCCATAACCTGGAGCGGATCGCCATAGTCGATTGGGACTTGCATCATGGAAATGGGACCCAAAGCGCGTTTTATGAGGATCCTCGGGTACTGTTTATCTCAACTCATCAATATCCGCATTATCCGGGAACTGGCGGAATCCGCGAAGTAGGACATGGGACCGGAGAAGGGTACACAATTAATGTTCCTCTGCCTTCTGGTTGCGGGGACGCAGAATATATTACGGTCTTTCATAAACTTGTCTGTCCTCTCCTTGAAGCCTATCAGCCCCAGTTGATCCTGGTTTCGGCAGGATTTGACGCCCACGCGAAGGATCCACTCGGAGGAATGAACCTAACAGAAGAGGGATATGAATACATGACCAAAGTCTTAATGAGTTTGGCCTATTCGACCTGTAATGAGCGTTTGATTCTTGTTCTCGAGGGTGGTTACCACCTGGGCGCTTTAACCAATTCGGTTAAACGCATTCTCTACTGCCTTTCTGGGTACAACCCGTCACAGGAAACACTTTCTGAATCTCAGGATTTGACGACTCTAACTTATACTTTCAGAGCTAGACTCAGGGATGTGCTCGCCTTTGCTAGCCGCTACTGGCCGACGTTGCCGCAAATTTAATACCTTTCCAGGACGTGGTCATATCTGAAAATCGTCGCTCTATAAACCGTTAAAATTTTGTTTAGCTGGGGAAAGTCATCGTTCCATGATAAAAGGCCTTTTATTGATCGACAAACCTGAAGGTCCGTCATCAAATTTCATCGTTGGCCAGATACGCAGACGTCTGGGGCGCTCGGTAAAAGTCGGGCATACCGGCACGCTCGATCCTTGCGCCTCCGGGTTACTGGTGGTTCTCGTCGGAACTGCGACCAGGGTTCTGGACTATCTGGATGAAAAGAGGAAAAATTACCGGGCGAGGATAAGATTGGGGGAGGAAAGTGACACTTGCGATCGTGAAGGGAAAATAGTTGTCCTAGGAGATGTGTCTGGAATCACACCCGAAAGCATAGAATCATGCCTGAAAGGTTTTCTCGGTAAGACAGACCAAATACCGCCAAATTATTCGGCCATAAAAATTAATGGCGTCCCCCTTTATAAACTTGCCCGCAGAGGCCTGTTTCCTTCGGTTGAAAAAAGAACGATCGAAATTTTCAGACTTTCACTTCTTGAATGGACTGCCCCTGATCTGGAAATCGACGTGGAATGCTCCAAAGGTACTTACGTCAGATCCCTCGCAAGGGATATCGGCATTGCCCTTGGTACTGGCGGCAGATTGGAAACTTTGAGGAGAATTTCATCCGGAAGGTTCCACGTGGATGCGGCGCACGATCCGGAGTCTATTGTTAAAGCTTCAGATGAAGAAATCCTGAAATATTTGACACCACTATATGAAGCGTTGGAACACATTCCCCAGATAAAAACTTCATTTGATGACCTTCGAAAATTGGCTTCTGGCGCGCGTGTGGTTATAGAGGAAACTGAATCATTAATGAAAATGGGAATGCTAGATGATCCCAATACGATCTACCGTGTTCACGACTGTCAGGGAAGAATCATCATACTGGCGCGAGTTGAAAAAACACCGAACACACTGTTACTGAGGCCGACCAGAGTGTTTAACTCCGGTTGTGAATTCACAGGAGAAATAAAAGATGCGCACTAGTAAAGTATTTTAGAGATATTGCTATGGGGGCTGATTAATAGTAATATATAAGAGCCTTGAATTACGAAATTAAATTCTTGGCTATATATGAGCGGAGTGATATGGTCCATATCGGAGTATGCTCCTATCCTTTTCTGCAGGTTGTAGAGAGAATTTTGCTATGAAAAAAGCGCTCATTCTGTTGATCGTTTTAGGTTCTGCTATGGGGTTTGGTTCTTCGGTAGGCTACGCCGAGGCAATTAATGGAGCTGTTCAAGCAGACAAACAGCAAGAGAATCCCGGAATTGTCGAAGCGTCCTCTCTATGGATCGTAGTGAATATGTTTACAGGCAGGACATCCAAACAGGCCGTAATCGTTCAGGAAACACTCGAGCGTCTAGGAGCCGGCGGCCGGGGAATAGTTTTACCATATGCTGATATAACCGTTGAAAACATGCGGAAATTGCGACCGGCCTTTCTTGCCCTCAGCCCCAACGGCATTCCCTGGTGCAGATACAAGGGTAAAAATGGTCGTGATCTAG
>JBMFSZ010000071.1:0-11627 GCA_049967315.1 Desulfomonilaceae bacterium | reverse complement strand
CTCGCCGGTGGGGGCAACCCCAATAGAAATCATAGCCAATACAAGGTTTGCCGATACCAGTAGAACGGCATGCAGGACGTGAAATTTGCGTAGTTTCAATTTTGGGTGGGAGAGGATCTGAGTTCTTACATTTAAAAACACTACTAGCTGTGCAATCACCAGGACTGTGAACAAGATGACAATAATCCAAAAAAAACTCAGCATGGGCAGAACCCGCAAGGTCAAAATTCAATTTATAAAATAGATCCTTTGTCTTCCTGGTGGAATAGCTAAAATTTGCCCATGTTGAAAGCGGGCTTGAAAAGGAACAGTTATCCTTCCTGCAAAATTGGTAAGCCTCAATGAGAGGCCGGTCAATCATGGTGTTAATGCGTCTAAGAAATTATAAACCCTGAAATAGATCAGCGCTCTCAGGCGCGTCAAAATAATCAATTATTGTTTTATTCTGACGCCCCAAATGATTTCAATAAAGTGACAATCTGCCCATAACCCATGGAAGAAGCCCATCGCGAGGCTGTCCAGCCATTTCGATCTTTCGCGTTAGGATTTGCGCCTTTTTCCAATAACAATTTCACGCTGCTAACATTAAATTCCGACGCGGCTATTATTAGAGGGGTGGCGCCGTACTGGTCGCTTACTTCCGTATCGGCGCCATAGTCCAGCAAGATTGCAATGATGTCTACGTAGCCTTTCCTGCAAGCCCTCATAAGTGGTGTCCATCCATAATCATCTTTGGCGTTGGCGTTAGCTCCCTTTTCCAGAAGCGTTTTAGCTACGTCGAAGTGTCCCCTACGGCAAGCTTTCATAAGCGGTGTGGCGCTGTACTGATCTTTCGCCTCAAGATCAGCGTCTTTTTCCACAAGCAGCTTTACTGTGTTGACATGTCCCATAGAAGCCGCCCATAAGAGGGCTGTCCAGCCAGAAGAAGTTTTCACATTGATGTCAGCCCCGTGTTCTATAAGGAGTTTTGCAATTTCTTCTCTGCCCTCAGAAGCGGCAAGAAGCAACGGGGTGTAACCATATTCATCGGTTATGTTAGGATTAGCGCCCTTTTCGAGTAAAAGGGCCACCTTTTGCAGATTCCCTTCCGCCGAATAACGCAATAGCTTGTCTGTCATGACAACACCTCGTGAACCCAAGGTAAGGGAGATCGATTCAGGTTTGAATGTTTGCTGTTCCTGACCGGCTAGCGTCTCTACTAGGTTTCCTTTTCGTATTTCATCAATTCTGAAATTACATCGGCATGTCTCATGGATTGAGCCCACATCAATGCTGTCCAACTGTTTCTGTCCCGGGCATGTGGGTCGGCTCCCTTTTCAAGAAGGATCTTCACCGTTTCAAGGTGTCCCTCAGAGGCCGCCATGATTAGAGCAGTGGCGCCATATTGGTCAGCTTCCTCTACGTTAGCGCCAAAATCGATGAGGGTTTTTACGACGTCCGCATAACCCCGCCTCGCTGCTCGCATCAACGCAGTCCAGCCGAATTCATCCTCAGCGTTAACCGAGGCGCCTTCTTCGAGAAGAGTTTTTACCACATCGAGAAAGCCTCTTCTCGAGGCTTTCATCAGAGCGGTAGCCCCATACTGGTCGACGGCGTCCAGGTCTGCGTCGTTTTTGGCAAGGATTCTGACGGCTTCTGCAAATCCCATGGAAGCGGCCCACATCAACGGCGTCCAGCCGAACGCGTCCCGGATATTGATGTCTGCCCCTGAATCTAACAATCCTCTTAGTTCAGGAAGATTTCCCGTAGTAGCGGCATTAAATATTTTTTCATTCATTTTGCGCTCCTTGGAGGTGGCTCGATGCGGTTTTTAAAAATTAACCCGCACGCGCCCCACTAATCAGGTCAGAATTTTGACACACATTGGATTAGGGTAGTTTCATGCAACGGTTGCATGAAAAGCCAGTTTAATTTAGATACCTGGAAACATTGTAAGAAAAATTATCAGAACACGACAAATTGGTCGAGTAAAATTCAGCTTTTTTGTTAATGAAATTAAGTCGGAGGGTCTCTTCGAAATAGTTGACAAAAATCAATGCGGGACTTTTCGAAGAAGCGCTTCGCATGAGGCGCTGGCTACTTCTTCGAAAAGTTGAAATTTAAAAAGTATCAATTATTAGCGCCAACCGCCGCCACCGCCACCTTTTCCTCGACCGCCACCGCCTTGTCGATCGCCTCGGTCTCTGTCAGTCCTTGGACGAGCTTCATTGACCTTGATGTTGCGGCCCATGAAATCTTTAGAGTCCAGTTCCTGAATGGCCTTCAGGCCTTCTTCTCGTTCAGGCATCTTGACGAACCCAAAGCCACGCGGTCGTCCGGTAAACTTGTCGGAAATTATTGTTGCGGATTCTACCTGTCCGTAGGCTTCGAAAAGCTCTCTGAGTTGTTCCTCTCCCGTGCTGAAGGACAGATTCCCGACATAAATGTTAATAGCGGCCACTTTTTCTTCTCCTTTGATACAAAATCGCCCTCGCTGAAGCTATGAGAGCTGGTTGCCACAGTCAGCGCCCGTCGTCCGTGTCTGGACTATTCCGTATTTTGTAATGAATGGAGCCACGAGCGTTAGATCCGTAATAAATTCCTTGCTTCGCGCCCGTAGTCCTTACTGAGGCCGGGAGAAAAGACAAGCTCATTTAAACACAATTTATATTTGACGCGACTGACCTTGTCAAGTCAAATCAGGTCCCAAGTTGACTCAAGGCCTTGTGTTTGTTAAATTCTAGAGCCTTGACTAATTATACTTGGAGTAAAACATGGCGGATCTCGAAGGATTCCAGGAAGCGAGAGATGTGAAAGCGTACTCAAATCGCCAACCCGGTAGTTTTCATATTAAAGGAAGCGCTCATCTTGATTGGGGGATGAAAAATCGTCTGTCGCGCATTATCAAACCAGACACTGGACGAACTGTTATGTTGGCCGTAGACCATGGCTATTTTCAAGGCCCCACGTCAGGCCTGGAAGTCATGGAACAAACTCTGGCTCCTCTAGCAGACCTTGCCGATTGCCTGATGCTTACGAGGGGAATACTCAGGACGTCTGTTTCACCAGGTGTACAGGCGCCAATAGTTTTAAGGGTTTCTGGTGGCCAAAGTGTGTTGACAGAGTTGTCGAACGAAACACTCAACGTGGCTCTGGAGGACTGCATACGCTTAAATGTCGCCGGTATGGCTCTGTCGATGTATGTCG
This sequence comes from Desulfomonilaceae bacterium, assembly GCA_049967315.1. GTDB lineage: Bacteria > Desulfobacterota > Desulfomonilia > Desulfomonilales > Desulfomonilaceae > CAJBEZ01. The sequence goes on along the minus strand of JBMFSZ010000071.1, from coordinate 8,441 downwards.
GCGCCCCTTATGAGCACCAGACCATGGTGGCTTTGGCAAAGCTCATAGACGCAGGATATTCGATGGGCATCCCCGTGCTGGCTGTAACCGCGGTAGGAAGGGATATGGCCAGAGACGCCCGTTACCTGTCTCTCAGTTCGCGGGTTGCGGCAGAGATGGGCGCCAATATAGTCAAAACTTACTATTGCGAGAATTTTGAACGGGTTGTAGACACTTGCCCAGTACCCATCGTAATGGCCGGAGGAAAGAAACTTCCCGAAATAGAAGCTCTTACCATGGCATACAACGCGGTCACGCGCGGGGCCGTAGGCGTTGACATGGGTAGAAACATATTCCAGTCAGATTGCCCGGTTGGTATGATCAAGGCTGTTAGAGCAGTTGTTCACCATAATGAAAAACCAGCCAGCGCCCTGAAGATCTACGAGGACGAAAAAAGCAAGTAAATATTGACTAAGCCAGGCCGTTAATTATAAATGATTTGACTACGATAATGAACTAAACCATAATTTCCCGCATTGATGGAACGGAGAAACAAGGGGCTACTATGCGCGTCGCTGTGTATTACAACAATCATGACGTCAGGATTGAAGAGATATCGGTTCCTGCTATTGGATCTGACGAGCTCCTGGTAAAAGTCTGGGCTAGTGGTGTTTGTGGAAGTGATGTGCTTGAATGGTATCGTGTCCCCAAGGCTCCAATCGTATTAGGTCATGAAATAGCCGGAGAAATTGTAGACGTCGGACGAAATGTCGAGACCTGGAAAATCGGGGATCGCGTATTTGTATCTCATCATGTCCCTTGCAACATATGCCGGTATTGCCTGTCGGACCACCATTCCGTCTGCGACACCCTCGCCAGGACAAATTTTGATCCGGGAGGTTTTTCTGAATATGTACGGGTCCCGGCAATCAATGTGCGTCACGGTGTGTTTTTGCTGCCGGATCAAATGTCTTATGAAGAAGCAGTCTTTGTGGAGCCACTGGCCTGCGTCTTTAGGGGGCAACTCCATTTGGGATGGAAACCGGCCAGACGGGTCCTTGTTGTTGGCGCAGGCATAACTGGACTTATGCACATAAAACTCGCCCAACGAGTTGGCGCTAGTAGGATCCTGGCTGTTGACATCAACGCACAAAGGCTTTCATCTGCTTTGGCTTTCGGGGCTGACGCCGCCATACAGGCAGGATCAGACATAGTCGAGAAGGTCCAGCAGGCCAATGACGGCCGTCTCCCGGAAGTTGTCATTGTTGCTACTGGAGCCCTCACTGCGGTAAAGGACGCCTTCAGAGTTGTGGATCGGGGGGGAAAGATATTGTTTTTTGCCCCTACCGATCCAGGGCCGGATGTGCCAATGCCGTTTAACGATCTATGGCGTAAGGAAATCACTATGACATCATCTTACGCAGGCAGTCCGCGGGACATAATGGCGGCAATCGAACTTATCGCGTCCAAAAAGATCGAAGTCACAGACATGATTACTCACAGGTTGCCACTCGAAAGAACCCAGGAGGGATTCCGGCTGGTTGAGGAAGCCGGTTCATCCCTGAAGGTTGTCATACATCCCCACGTTTAATTTTCCATTTATCCGTGGATTGTACGGGGCAGGCTTGCGCTCGCTGGAAATTTGAATCTGATTTTGAGGTGTTTGTAACTAATGTCATCAATACCTCGTTCCGAAGTTGATCGTCGAATCAGTCGCCTTCAGAAATCGCTATCCAAAAAAGATATTGAAGCTGCTCTTATTGTTCAGCAAGTAGATCTCTATTATTTTTCCGGCACGGCCCAGGACGCGCACCTTTTCGTTCCGGCTAACGGCTCTCCTGTTCTGCTCGCCCGACGAAGTTTTGAACGGGCGCGAGAGGATTCCCCCATCGAATTGGTCAAGCCTTTGAAGAGTCTGTCTCAGATTAGGGATGTGATTGGATCTTCGCTCAAGGGGAAAGGCGCCATTTTGGGTATGGAACTGGACGTATTACCGGTTAACAACTTTCGTCAATACCAGGGCTTGTTCCCTAACGTCACCATACAGGATGTTTCGCCGTTAATCCGTGAAGTAAGGATGGTGAAGTCCGAATATGAGCTCGACTTGATGCGCAAAGCCGCGGATCTGAATTACGACATGTTCAGCAGTGTTAAGAACATCTTAAAAGAGGGGATGGCGGAAATAGAGTTTGCGGGATTACTGGAATCCTTCTATCGGAGTCGTGGGCACCAGGGGCTTGTCCGAGTGCGAAGCTTCAATAACGAAGTATTTTATGGGCATATAATGTCAGGATCAAACCTGGCTGTTCCCAGTTGCTCTGTGGGGCCGACGGGGGGCCCCGGGCCAAACGCTTCGATGCCTCAAGGCGCTGGTTTGAAGAAAATCAGGAGGGGTGAACCAATTTCCATTGATTACGTTGGTATGGTTGATGGTTACATGGTGGATCAAGCCAGGACATTCTTTTTGGGCGAGGCTCCGGAAGAATTCACCAAAATTCATTCCATTGCCATGGAAATTCAGGACGCCGTAGCCGAAAAAGGCAAGCCAGGTATCCGAGCCGAAGCGCTTTATGATCTGGCAGTTGAAATGTCTTCATCCGCAGGTCCTGCAGCCCGTTTCATGGGGTATCCGCTTGCTGTTCCATTTGTAGGACATGGAGTTGGGCTTGAACTTGACGAACTGCCGGTTTTAGGTAGGAAGTCCAGGCACGTGCTTGAACCAGGAATGGTTATCGCATTGGAACCCAAGTTTATTCTTCCAGGTAAGGGGCTTGCTGGTATAGAAAACACTTTCGTTGTTGGTGAAGATGGCATGAAGAAGTTGACCCGATTTGGAGATGAAATTCAAATCTTGAATTAGGCCGCTTCAAAAAGGCTCTTCTCTTCTTTAATGTAGCTTCACTTGCAGAGTTTAGCTTTGGCTTGAGAGACAATTCTGATGATTTAAAGACGCTCCTACACCCACGAGAATAACCTTCTAAGACAACACGGCACGGAGGTCATGCAATTTTATGGATTTAAGTCTTTTTGTATTGAGTTGGTCTCCGGTAATATTCCTGACAGTCCTGGCGGTTGTGCTAAGGAGGTCGGCCCTCGAGCTTTCTGTGTACGGCTTCATCTTTTCGTTGGGGTTGACGCTATTTTTTTTCAAGACACCCCTGGATGTTGCCGTTATGGCATCTTTGGATGGTGTGCTGACTTCGTTACCTCTGCTTTTGGTAATTCTCACCGGCATTCTTTTTTCCAGCCTCCTGATGGCGACCGGTTCCATTACAAGGATCGTTGAATGGTTTGAACATGGAGCTGGGGATCCATTTTCCAGGAACATTCTTATAACCTTTGGAGTTGGCAACTTTATGGAAGGCTCGGGTGTAATCGCTGAGCCCGTAGTAGCCCCCATGCTGTTTGAAGCTCGAGTAGCTCCAGAAGGATCTGCCGCTCTTTCTATTATAGGGTATTCCGGCATGATGACTCTCGAATTGGCTGGAATCATCATAACAGTGCTGTCTCTGGTCACAAACTTGCCCATGGATGATCTGGGAGTAGCGTCGGCATGGTTGTCCATACCAGCGACACTGACTATGGCCCTATGCGCTTTTATTTTCCTGCCTCAGGAGGCCGCAAGGGTCCGGAGACTGATTGCGGTCATTCTCAGTGGATTGTTGCTGAGTATTGTAGGCCTGTTGACGGCGGCTTTTGTCGGAATCCACATTTCTGGAACGGTGGCGGGACTTGCGCTGATTGCTGCGCTGGTTTTCATGGGATCGGGCAGGCTCCCAATAAATAGGGGAATTCTATACGATTTGGCCCCTTTTATACTGATGCTGGTTTGTTTGTTTTCGGTCAACATAGTTCCGTACTTGCGTACTCTCACATTTGAAAAACTTGTTTTCAAAGTATCGGTAATCCCAATTCACGCTATCTCTTTCAGTCCGCTTTTCTCTGCCTATGTTTATCTATTAGTTGCTTTTCTGTTTTCAGCGTGGATCCAGGAGGTGCCTCCGGACGAATTAAAGACGATTGTTCGACTGAGCCTTAAAAAAGGTTGGCGAGTGTTCCTTTCTATGGGACTTTTCGGCGCCATGGGGCAGATGATATCTTATACTGGTTACAATTCGGGATTTTCTGGTCTTGACTCTGCTCACAACATTCCAGCCATAATCTCCAAGGGGTTGACCCATTATAGCGGAAATTTCTATCCAATTTTTGTGCCGATTCTAGGGTGGGTTGGAACTTTTCTCACTGGCTACGGTGTGGCTTCACTAATGCTTTTCGGTCAACTACAGGTTCAGGCGGCCACGTTGCTTGGGGTGTCATCCAGCTGGTTGGCTGCAGGATTAGCTGTCGGTTCTTCAGTGGGTTCCATTTCTTCTCCATTCAAAGTAGCGCTTGCTACTCCAATGTGTGGGGCAATCGGTAAAGAGGGTGATATTCTCAGGTGGACCATCCCACTAGGATTGCTGTCTTCTCTGATAGTGGGTATAGCGCTATGGCTGGGTATTTGAAGTTGCGGGCCGAATGTTTTTTATTGTTGTGCAACTCACCGAATCTGAATCAAGAAGAAGAGTCAGTAAATTTACACTTGAATAAAGTTTGATCACAATTTTGCTGGTGCGCCCGAGACGACTCGAACGTCCGACTTCAACATCCGGAGTGTTGCGCTCTATCCACTGAGCTACGGGCGCATAAAGAAAATGTAGTTGATAGTGATAGGTCTGTCAAATTCTTTATTTTGAGGAGGAACTTCATGGATGTAAAGGTTTTCGGAGTTGTAGGCGCCGGTCAGATGGGAAACGGAATCGCCCACGTTGCCGCTGCTGCGGGATTGAACGTCATAATGAACGACGTCAAACAGGAGTTCGTTGATCGAGGCATGAAGACAATAGAAAAAAACCTCGATAGAGCTGTCTCAAAGGGCAAGATGATGGCTGACGAAAAAGCGTCGATCCTTGGGAGAATCAAACCGAGCGTTAATTTGAAGGACTTCGAAGGAGCGGATTTTGTTGTAGAGGCCATAATAGAAAATCTCGACCTGAAGAAACAGGTGTTTCAGGGGTTGGACGAGATCATGGCTCCAGGAAAAATATTGGTCAGTAATACATCATCGATTTCGATTACCAAGTTGGCGGCATCGGTAAAACGTCCAGAAAAATTTATCGGCATGCATTTCATGAATCCAGTGCCCGTGATGAAACTCGTTGAGGTGATCAACGGGCTGGCCACTGACAGAGAAACCACTGATCTAACTGTAGGATTGGCCAAAAAGTTTGGCAAAATACCGGTAGAGGCGCAGGATTTTCCAGGGTTTATATCAAACCGTGTCCTCATGCCCATGATAAATGAAGCCATATATGCTCTTTTTGAGGGAGTAGGCACAGTCGAAGCGATAGACGAAGTCATGAAACTTGGAATGAATCATCCTATGGGACCGCTAACACTTGCCGATTTCATCGGTCTGGACACGTGCTTGGCGATTCTCAACGTTCTTTTCGAAGGTTTTGGGGATCCCAAATACCGACCATGCCCGTTGTTGAAGAAATATGTAGACGCCGGTTTCATGGGGAAAAAGAGTGGAAGGGGTTTTTATCAGTATTAAAAGTTACGCCAAATGGGCTCTAGGGTCAGCAAATGAGTGTTACAGCGAATCGGGGTGAATGAGTTATGAATTTTTGTCATCCCGATTCCTCCAAATCATGCGCCGCGTGTTGTGGAGTCTATAATGTTCGAGACGGCCGTCGGAAGATTTTGAACGCTTCGATCAGGGAACGGACCAGAATTTTCAGGACCGTTACCCGGGACATCGACGCTATTGTCAATTTTAGTAATCACGTCGGAAGCGCATTTGATCTAGCTTCTTTAGATCCCGAGATTCATGTGTGTGAGTATTTAGGGTTTGTAGATCTCGAGAATTTGACCATTGGCTGTATGCTTCACCCGAACGCGCCGGGCAACAATGGCATTGATCTTAGGGGCCTATGTTATTATGGCAGCGTCGCATGCAAGACATTTTATTGTCCCGCTTGCACGGGTCTCGATTTTATAAAGCGTGAACTTGCTCAAAAGCTCATCCAAGACTGGCATTTATATGGGCTGGTAGCAACGGATATCAACTATTTGTCGGCCCTGATCGGCCTTGTCGAATTGGCGCTAGGGGAACAACTTGATTTGGAATTTGCTCTCCGTGACGCTCCGGCAGCCATTTTGGGAAAGATGTTTGATTGGAAAGAGTCATGGCCCTATCGGGGAAATTCGACAATTCGGAGGAGCTGTTATTATGCTAAGCTGGCGGAGGCAGGAAAGGATCGCAAAACATGGGTCAATTTGATAAAAGATATTCTGTGTTTTACGTATGACCTGCCAAGAGCTTCACGGGAGTGGGGGAGCCATATTGAAAAAGAGATAGAGGTTTTTGTTAAAGTATATTTTAATTGTAAATCTAATAAATTTGGGTTAAATATTAACTAATTATAATTTTTACATAACTCATTTTATAAAAAATAAGGTTTTATTTAAAACTTCTTGACTCTATTTACAGTCTTTTGTATTCTAATCTCATCGATTTTTAAAAATAATGGTTTGTCGCTTATTCGAGTTTATCCTTTTTAGGATATTTGGATTGGAAGGGTATAATTGTCGTGTCTTTACGGAAGCTGATTTTCGTAATGGTAGGTTTGGTTATTCTGGCGAGTGTCCCTCTGATTTCAGAGGCGTATATGCCACCACCTGACCAGTGCGAACTCGCCCCAATGACCTATGGCCCACCCGAGCCACCAACTTGCGCTGGACCGCCGACTATTCCCCCTTGCACACCGTGTCCTCCCAATAGATGCTATCCGACAAAGCTGGTTGGACCTCCACCAGCCCCATTGACGATATGCAAATGTCCTCCGGAGCCTTGTCCTGCGACTTACAGGATATGCCCACCACCCGCCTGTCCGCCGCCACCTTGCATGCCGGTTACGTGTGGCCCACAGAACCTTGCCGGGTGTGCTCATTAGCCCTGCGAATAAATATTCTGTTCCATTGAATCCCGGTAGTCTCTTTTTGGTAACTCATTCAGATTTGAGTTGACACAAGTTGCTTAATTGGTTACAGGAAGAGCGGAGTATCCCGAATCCTGACCGCGGGGGTTGGATGAAAGGTAAAGTTTACCTTGTAGTGGGTCTGTCTGTCGTTTTGTTGGCTTCATGCTCTTCCAGCGAGGGGATAGGCCGAAAAGAAGCGGTTTCCCGGTGCTTTGATCCTAGATATCTGGCTCACTCGCTAGGGCGTTTAGTCCCAAGCCACAAGGCTCCGCTTAGGCTTGCAAGCTTGGTTTCTGAATCGTGCGAGCAGGGGGCGTTGGCGGGTTTTTTCAACTCGCAGGCGCGTCTGGCCAGTGTCGCAAACTCCGACCTACCTACCAGAGAATTTAAATTTCCCGTGAAGTACGGTGTATTGTCCTCACCTTTTGGATTCCGGCATGGAAGATACCACTCCGGTGTTGATATAACCGCCAAACGAGGGGACCCTGTGTTTGCCTGTGCGGATGGCATAGTAACCGCAGCCGGATACCAAAGGGATTCCAGAGGATTGGGCATATTGGTCACGTTGAATCATGGTAAAGGGATATTCAGTGATTATGCGCATTTAAGTAGTGCCCTCGTTCGGCCTGGCCAGAAGATCCATCAAGGACAGAAGATTGGGTTAATTGGTAGCACAGGAAGGGCTAGTTGTTCGCACCTTCATCTTCAGGTCAGGAATGGATCTCAGTTTTATGACCCGATGATTTTCTTCAATCAATCCGAATTGTCCGGAATTGAAGTTGCGGATAGCTTCCTCACCCCGGTTCGTGAGCGCTTCTCGAAAATGAGAAAACGACTGGCCCATGCCCGCTAATTGGGTTATCAAATGGTCAGAAATGTTATCACTCCCCCTAATCCATTAAAATAACAACTCCTTGGTCTTCCAATTAAATTCCAATCACTTTGCGCCGTCTACAAATTTGAATTAAATACCTTGAAATTATCTATAATTCGGTCTATTTGTCTGTCCAAAAAGATCTTTCATGGAGGAAACGCCATGGGCTCGGTCAAATATGTCTTGATTGTTCTGGCAGTTATTATGTCTATGTCAAACTTGTCTCCCGCTTTAGCTCAAAGCTCCGGGCCTGCGGGAACCCCCGCTGGAAACGTTACGGGAGTCGGCCCTCAGCCACAGCAAGCGAAACCTTCATACGGTGTCGGTTCTGCAACCTCTGGTCAAAATCAGACGGCGCCGGTGTCTCCTCAACCTCAATCTGCGGGGAATACGAACGGATGGCCCAGTTATCCCTACCCACCCTATCGCAATCCATATTATGATGGAGGGACACCGGGAAACGTGCTGTCCGGCGTAATCGACTGGATGCTCGAATTCCCTTCCAGCGCATGGGACAGGTTTTCTGAATATCTCGATAGTAAATTCTTTCCCAGTTCGCCTGC
>JBMFSZ010000070.1:0-11659 GCA_049967315.1 Desulfomonilaceae bacterium | reverse complement strand
CGGCATAGCCCCGTGTTCCAGGAGAAACTTGGACAGTTCAAAATGGCCATTACCGCTAGCCTGACATAATGCCGTATGGCCACCGCTGTCGCGGCCGTTAATGTCGACCCCACCCTTGAGCGCTTCCTGGGTTTCGTGCAAAAGCCCTCCTTCAGCAGTGGCCACCAGAATGTCTATGTCGCCAGCGGCTAGTGAGGGTGTGGCCTGAAATACCGGTAAAGCCACCAGGAACGAAAAAGCTATCGCCATCCCGACTTTCCAAAGTTTCACGATGCTTACTGACATTGTTGGCTCCTAAAAATATGATTTTCTAAAAATAACGATTTTCTAAGAGGGGTCGCTGAAAGCACAGCGATCACCACTCATCCCGGGTAAAATCGTGAGCTCAATCAGAGCCCATGGCCTGACATCCATTTTTCGATAATAGAGGCTGTAGCCCTATGCCCCCTGGACAATGCCACCAGATAGGGGTTACGCCCGTTCATGCCTTCTATACGAGGGTTAGCCCCGTGCTCGAGCAGGAACTTTACGGCATCCTTGTTGCCTCTAATGGCCGCCATATGCAAAGGAGTGTAACCATCCCGTCCCTGGGCGTTCACATCAGCTCCTCTTTCAAGCAGCATGCTGGCTATGTCAAGATATGATGAGCGCTCGTGTTGCATGATCATGATCAGGGCTGTAGCCCCATTATTTTTGTCGGCAGCGTTTACATTTGCTCCATTGGCTAACAGCAAACGCATCATGGCGACGTTGCCGTTAGCAGCAGCGTCAAGCAGTGGAGTGCGCCAGTTTTTGTCGGTGACATTTACGTTTGCGTTATTGGCCAACAGCAAACGGGCGATTTCCAGATGTCCGCTGTTAGCCGCATCGAGCAAGGCCGTCGCTCCATTATTGTCGGCTGTATCAATCCTGGCTCCCTTGTCTAACAAGAGACGAACGATTTCCAGATGTCCGTTTTTGGACGCGTACATTAGCGCTGTCTCGCCTTTTCTGTCGATGAAATTGACTTTCGCTCCGCTTGAAATAAGCAACTCGGCCGCTTCCAGGATGCCGTTTGACGCCGCGAGCATTAGTGGAGTACGCCCCCCGGCGGAGGTGGCGTCTGGGGCCGCCCCGTGCTGCAACAGAGTTTTGACGACATCTGTGTGGCCGAACTCAGTGGCCACACACAGGGCGGTATTACCTCTGAAGTCTCTGCCATTAATGTTCACCCCCTCTTTCAGCAACAGGTTGACTTCCTTCAAAAGGCCGCCTTCCGCTGCTGCCACCAGGGCATCGACGGCCACGTTGGCGTGGGCCGGGTTACAATCAATCGCCAGCAACATCATGCAAAACGAAATGACAGCTAGTTTGACGCCATCCACCAGTTTGGTTCGATGTTTCATACAGGCCTCACTCCACAAAATTTTAACAACAATAAATTCCAATCTTGCCAGAGATCTCTATTACGGAAACTCGCCAGCCTTCTAATTTTTTTTGAGACCAAAAAAGAATTATCAAGTTTCATAAAATCGCACTATTTTTTTGCGCAATAATCTTTGAAACGCTCTTCAACCTTGTTCCAGTCTATGATTTTGGCAAAATTGTCCACATAGTCAGCACGACGGTTTTGATATTTGAGATAATACGCATGTTCCCAGACGTCACAAACCATGAGGGGCATGCAACCCCAGCTAGTCAGATCCTGATGTTTTTCCGCCTGAAGCGCCATCAGCTTTTGGCTAAATGGATCCCAGGCCAGAATCCCCCATCCGGAAGCTTCTACATTCTTGGAAGCTGAAGAAAACTGTTTCCAGAATGTTTCAAAGGATCCGAAATCACGTTTGATCATCTCAGCCATTTTTCCGGTTGGCTCACCGCCGGCATTTGGGCCGATCGTACTGAAATAAATCCAGTGCAGTATCACTCCGGACGCATTAAAAGCCAGATCCCTGCTAATCGATTTAATAGCCTCAAAGTTCCCGGATTGACGAGCCTTTTCCAGGTCGGCAGAGGTCTTTTTCAGCCCTGCTACATAGCCGGCAAAATGTTTGTCGTGGTGAATCTCTACGGTTTTCTTGTCGATGACCGGTTCCAGAGCATCCGCAGGATAGGGAAGTGGCGGTAGCTCCAGAAGGTTAAAAGGGTGGTGATCATGGTGTGAGGAAGCCATCGCTTCGGTTGACAACACGGTTGATAAGGCCCCTAAAGTTCCAAGAGCCCCCACGCCTGCCAAAATCTCTCTTCTGCTCATCTCGTCCGCCATGTTCTGATCCTTTCTAAATTGTTTGTGGATTGGATTTACGAACTAACAAGCGACTTAATGAATGACTTTTGAGCTATGTGTTCCTGTTCCTGTGCTCAGGGTCTGGCCATTGAAACGAAGAAAGGGCAAAAGTTGCGGCAGATTGGGCGGCTTCTTTTTTGTTTGGACCTTCACCCTCGGCCGCAAGGCAATCCCCAATATAGACTCCCATCCTGAACACCCGTGAATGTTCGGCGCCGGATTCATCCAGCAGGACATAGACGGGGGTTATCCCCATCAAAGCCTGGGATCTTTCCTGCAACATGCTTTTAGGATCATCAAAGGCACGGGAAGATTCCAGTTCTTCCAACATGAAGCGGAAATGGGTATTGATGAATTTTTCAGCGCAGTAATAGCCGCCGTCAAGAAAGACAGCCGCTATTATGGCCTCAATAGTGTCTGCCAGTATGGAATTCCTTTCACGGCAACCAGAAAGTTCGTCGCCTTTCCCCATCCTGATGAATTTGGCCATGTCCAGACGTCTCATAATTTTAGCCAGAGCGGCCTGTTTGACCAGACTAGCCCTTCTTTTCTGCAATTCACCTTCTTCGGCTTGCGGGAACCAGATGTAAAGGATATGGGCAATAATCAGATTCAGGACGGAATCTCCCAAAAATTCCATCCGTTCGTTGTTCTCACTGCAGGTTGAGCGATTTTCATGCCAGAAGCTGCGTCGGGTCAGGGCATTCAAAAGAAAGTCCGTATCATTAAATTTATATCCGAGAGACGCCTCTATCTCTTCGAGTTCGTCCTCAGACCAGGGTGATTCTAGTTCTGTGTTAGTGAGCATGACAGGTCTTCTATATGTTTGTGAGCAGTAAGATCATAAAACAATGGCGTGACAGAAACATATCCGTCTCTTAATGCGGCGACGTCAAGTCCTTCATCTCCGTGGTCAGGCGTGGTCTCGCCGGAAAGCCAGTAATAAAAGTTACCCCTGGGATCTTCACGTCTTTCGAATGTTTCATTGAAGCGAGAGAGCGACTGCCGCGTGACTCTGACGCCCCTGATTTTTTCCACGGCAGTGGCCGGTACGTTCACATTCAGGGCAACGCCCTCAGGGAGTCCATTTTTTAACACCCAGCGGGAGATTTTATCCAAAAAGGGCAGGGTAACCTCAAAGGGAGGTTTTTTCTTGGCGGCTACAGAGACAGCGATAGCGGGAGTTCCTAAAATCGCCGCTTCAGTAGCTGCGGAGACAGTTCCTGAGTACAAGACGTTTATGCCGAGATTAGCGCCATTGTTGATGCCCGAAATTACCAGATCTGGTTTTCGGGGCAACAGGTAATGAATAGCCAGCTTGACCGAATCGGCGGGGGTCCCGCCTATAGCGTAACCATAAAAACCGTCGCTGTTCGAGACTTCATGCGCCTTAATGGGATCATAAAGCGTTATCGAATGACCTACGGCGCTTTGCTCTGTAGCGGGGGCGGCTATAACAACTTCGCCGAGAGTTCGGGCGAACCTTTTTAGAATTCTCAAACCCTCGGCGTAAATTCCATCGTCATTGGTAAGCAGAATTAGAGGCGGTTGATGGTCCATTTCAAAGCTCGGAACACGCCTTTTTTATTCTCCTCATGCCTTCAGAGATAATTTGCTCATTGGTGGCGTAAGACAGACGAACATGTTCATCAGAGCCAAAAGGAGCCCCTGGAACACATGCGACATGGTGTTTTTCCAAAAGATATTGAGCAAAGTCAATTGACCCGGAGATGCCGGATTTACCAATAAAGTTTGTTATGTTGACAAAAGCGTAAAAGGCCCCGTCGGGTTTAATTACGGATAGGCCAGGGATTTGATTGATAAGGTCCACAATAAGTTCCCTTCGGCGTTCGAAAATCGCACGCATCTCGGAAACTTCCGCCTGGGGACCAGAAAGCGCTTCCACAGCCGCAGCCTGAGCTGTATTGCTGGGATTTGACGTAGACTGGCTCTGAATGTTAGTCGTGGCCTTTACAATATCCATGGATTCGGTCGCCAAATACCCTATCCTGAGACCTGTCATGGCATAGGTTTTTGACACGCCGTTTACAGTTACAGTGCGTGATTTCATCCCAGGCAGGGTGGCGAATGGAGTATATTTCTTGCCGTCAAAAAGAAGCTTGTCATATATCTCGTCCGAAATGACCAGCAGGTCTTTTTCTCCGACCAGGTTCGCCAACTGGTTCAGGAACTTCTCCGAATACATTATTCCGGATGGATTTGATGGATAGTTCAGAATTATGGCTTTGGTCGAGGATGTAATGCTGGATGCTATTGCTTCGATTTCAGGCTCAAACAACCTCGCCTCAGAGGTCTTAACGATTACTGGCCTACCGCCCGCCAAGGCGACCATCTCAGGATAGGAGACCCAATAAGGCGCAATGCAGATGACTTCATCACCCTGGCTTATGATTGCCTGAAAGATGTTGTATAAGCTGTGTTTTGCGCCGCATGAGACCACGACGTTTTCAGGCTTGTATTCCAGTCCATAGTCTTCCGAGAACCTTTGAACAACAGCCTTTCTAAGTTCGAGGGTCCCACCCACCGGGGTATAGAAAGTATCCCCGCGATCGAGAGAATTTTTACCGGCTTGACGAATTCGGGGTGGTGTAGGGAAATCAGGTTCCCCGGCGCCAAACCCTATGACATCTACTCCCTGACTCTTGAGTTCCTTTTCCTTGGCCGATATCGCCAGTGTTGCCGAAGGCTTGAGCTGGGCGGCCCTTTCAGATAAAACCGATTTCATCTTAGCTCCTGCTTTTACTTGTGGCGCTATGGGAGGTTCGAATAGAAGGGAATTTTTTCTTCAGCTCCCTGAGCACATAGTCCGGCACCAATCCCTCCGGAGATCCACCGGCGTAGACTGTAGCCTTGATAATTCTCGAACTCACGTAAAGATACCTGTGAGCTGTCATGAGAAAGTACGTTTCAATCTTGCGGCTCAACTTGCGGTTCATCAGGGCCAACTGAAATTCATACTCGAAATCAGATACCGCCCTCAGCCCACGGATTATAGCGCTCGCCTTCTTTTTCTCGGCGTATCGAACCAGCAGACCGTCAAAGCTGTCACTCTGGATCCGAGGATCGCCATTCACGCTATTACGAATCATGTCCAGCCGCTCTTCCAGTGAAAATAAAGTCGCCTTTTCTGGATTCAAACCCAGGGCCACAATGACCTGATCAAACGCGCCCAGAGCACGATGAATTATTTCGAGGTGGCCGTTGTGAAAGGGATCAAAAGTTCCAGGATAGATTGCGATCCTTTTACTCATGATTTTAACAAGACTCCAAATATAGACTTAATTCCGAATTAACGGATGAAAATATTTCCAACCTGGAGGATCCATACTTTCTGGAAAATATTCTCTCCAGTTTGTAACCTTCATCAAAATCAAGGTCTTTGTCGCTTCCGGCTCTCTCTACCACAACTAGTCCTGCCGGAGAAACCAGACTCAAAAAAGTCTCATTGGATAGTAACTGCCAAATCCAGTCCGTGTCATACGGTGGATCCAGGAAAATCAAGTCGAACGTGGTGTTCCGCCTTGACAGGTAATCAACTGACTTAAGCGCATCCATGTTCAGGACTTCTACTGCCTGAGAGGATTCAAGGCTTGAACGGAGTCGCATGAGGTTGCGGGCCAATCTGGGTTCCCGTTCCACAAGGGTTACAGATTTTGCTCCTCGACTCAAAGCCTCAATCCCGAGAGCGCCAGAACCTGCAAAGAGGTCTAATGCGTCAACTCCATGGACGGACGGCCCCAAAGCGCTAAAAAGGGCCTCTCTTAATCTCTCCGATGTTGGCCTGATTTTCGCCTTCGCAGGGATGGTTAATTTTAAATTCTTTAATCTTCCGGAAATTATCCTCATGAGGCCAACTCACTCTTATATATGTCTCACAAAAAATCTTCAAGTTCTAGGAGTAAATTTAATCCATTATCCTTAAAGGGGAATTTACATCGTTAAATCTCTGGCTATCGCTAGAGTGGCTCCAGGACTGAAGCCTCTGTCCTGGGCAAGAAAATCGAGGTAAATCAGACCTAAAGGAGCCGTAGAAGGGTGCGGAGTATTTATCAAATCCCTCGTGTCTATCCCTACAATATATTTGTTGCAGACGTGGCACAGTTCAGCACGTTCAAATTTCCGGTCTTCCGAAAAAATAATCTCCAGTTTTGTGTGATCCCCGTTTTCGCAGAAAGGACATTGCGTGCGCATATAGCCATACTCGTAACTGCAAACGGAGCAGATCAAATTCCTTTTACCTTCCTTCTCCCTGAGCAGGCTTAGCGATGGCCATGAGCCACAAATGGGACAATATCCCTTGAGCCAGACTAGCCCTGCCATCCTCGGGGTCAACGATTCGGCGAATTTTTCAGCAAAAGGTTTTGCAAGTTCGGAACAAATGAACTCAAGCACCGGCCTGGAAATGTCCAACTTTGCCGCGAGATCCTGCATGGTCCCGGATGATCCGGACTCAAGGATCAAATGCAGCGTGTCCATTGCGGTGTCGTCATTATCCATAAAATTAATTAAACGTTCCAAAGGCTTATCCAGCTTGGGAAAACCTTTTCGAATCGCCGGGAGGATCAAACGTCCTACTTTTTTGACGGAGTTCCTGTCCACATCGATCTTCCGATCGTTGAGAATTGGGGATCCGGAAGATAGACGCACGGGGTCAATCTCAACGGCTGAAAGGTCTGGCGCAGGGATTTCCATTCTTGCTATTGACCTTGCGACCAGCAGCCGTTGAAAAGCGTCAAGCACGGCGGTAAGTTGGGGAATACCTTCTTTAAACTTATCCAGCGAATCCTTAATCTCCCGAGCTATTTGCTGCTGTGTCTCGTTTGAGACCATACTGTTCCTCCAAAATTAATGCTAAGTCTTCGTCTTGTTTGCAGGTGTCGTGATGATATCGCCAAAATCCTCAAAACAAAAGCCTGCCGGTTCTGTAACCGAAAATTTTTCTTTGACTTGATGACTTGAGGTTGTTTCTTGTATTACCTGGGTTTCGTAAGCTTCCCACTAAGCATATCCGTAAATTAAGTCAATGAGATTGCTTAAAAGGATTTTTCGTTTTAACGGTCCCTATTGGAAAATTCCCTTATGGTTTGAGCGAGAAAATATACGAATGCGAGCATAACTACGAGCCGGCCAACCAGGAGCCTGTCCCATGGGCCATTATGGAAAACAGCCTCATAAAGGGGCCCGTGAACGAAGTAGCCCAAAAGCGCTATGGCCACCAAACACAGCACTATTTTTATCTTGGGATTCAAGAATTTCTTTCCCGCCATTTGAGAGCCTCCCTTTCGACCGTGCTCAAAATAGTGAGTCGTAGCAAGTGTACGGAAAGTCGGACCTCTTTATCAAGAAATAGTTTTGAAGCTGTGCGAACTTGCCAAGTTTCTCAAGCCTGTCAACTTGCTCAATAAACTGTTCGTCACTGGTTAAAGGACAATTTGAAACTTTTGAAATAGAGTGTCAATTTTCAGTTCGAATTCGAGTCAGACAGGCATGGCAAGGTAAACCCGATCAGGTGGGAGACAAAATTATGGCATGAGGTTTTTGTTGACATCCTATGATATATGTAACTATTCTCAATATAATTGTTGGCCAAGGGCATAAAAATTGTTCACATCAGATTTTAATCGAAATTGTTATTGGGCCAATTTTGATATCATCCTGAGCGTAAATGAAATTTGTAAGTTCTAGATGAATTGTGTTTCACGACGCGGGCAAATGCTCAAATCTACAAAATGCTTAATTAGTGGTGAACTCTTCTAGCGCGAACTTTGCTGAGTTTGCCGGTTTCAGCTCGCAAATTCACCAATTTTTTTGTCTTTGCCAACGATAGTTTCCATGCTTTTCCTACCCAATTCTGCAAAATCGTAAAGAGCCGGCGACAAGGTTTGTTCCTGTCTGTGTCTTTTAGAATATTGGAAAATTGGTTTTGATCTGGCGTCATGAGGAGTATATACACTTGAGGCGGTTGCATCTTGGAGGAAATAAAAGGATAGAGGCGATGTCATGCGATTTGGAGCCATGAACTTCCCTGTGAGACAGGTAATCCAGGAATTGCGGGAAATCGCTGATTTGGGTTTTGATTATGTTGAAATAGCGATGGATCCACCTGAATCCCATCATTCTTCGTTGAAATGGATTCAAAAAGAATTGTTAAGCATCTTGCAGGAAAGGCGACTGGATGTGATTTTTCATTTGCCTACTTTCGTAAGTCTTGCTGATCTAACCGAAAGCATCCGAACAGCATCCCTTAGAGAGGTTCTGGATTCCCTTGAAGTGGCGGCGGATTTCAACCCTTTGAAGGTTGTTTTGCATCCGCCCTATATAACGGGATTAGGGATTTTTGTCTCTGACCAGGCCAGAAAGTACGGCCTGGAGTGTCTCGATGCGATTGTTAGTAAAGCTGATGGCCTTGGATTGACTCTATGTATCGAGAACATGTTCGCCAAAACTCATATGTTGGTGGAAGCTGATCACTTTGAGGATATTTTCAGGCGTTTTCCTAAACTGAAGTTCACACTTGATACGGGGCATGCCAATATAGGGAGTAACGGCAAAAGAATATTTGAACTGATTTCAAGATTTCCGGACAGACTGGGCCATGTACATGCTAGTGACAATTTCGGAAAAGAGGACAACCACCTGCCAATAGGCGCCGGAACCGTGGATTTTACCAGAATTGCCAAAGCGCTAAAAAATATAGGCTATGACGACACAGTTACATTTGAAATTTTCTCAAGGGATCGCAGTTACCTTGTATTTAGCCGTGAGAAATTTGCATCAATGCTCAGTTCCTCTAGTTAAAATTCGCTAACAAGGGCAATCGCCGCCCGGGTCGCCATTCGGACGGTAGCTTCCTGGGGCTTCAGGCCATTAGACGCTTATCAAGAAGTATTCCTTGAGACCTTAAATTGTGCGATGATATGAAACGGTTAGACTTTGTGCAATCACACGTCAGGATGCCATAACATCAACAGGGACAAGGTATGAAAATGAAGACTCTAGTCATAAACGCTTCGCCACGGATGGAAACAGGAAACACGCAGGCTATACTCACGCCCTTTCTGGTAGGAGTCAAAGAAGCTGGAGGGTCCATCGATTTTGTTAATCTGGCCAAAAAGAAAATCAACGCTTGTATAGGATGCTTTACATGCTATGCGAAAACTCCGGGCAAGTGCATTTATGAAGATGACATGGTTCAATTGGCGGAAAGAATAAAAAATTCCGATCTTTTGGTTCTTGCCACTCCATTGTACATAGATGGGATGCCGGGCGTCGCAAAAAAATTTATTGATAGGCTGGTCACTTTCATGGACCCTCACTTTGAAATCGAAAATGGGAATGTCCGGCATCCACTGCGATGGGATTTTCCCAGCAAGATGTTTCTGATAGGAGTTTGTGGATATCCGGGAGTGGGAAATTTCGAGCCACTAGTTCTTCATTTCGAAAGGATTTGCGCTAATTTCCACTCAAAGTTTTGTGGCGCATTACTTAGGCCTGCAATTTTTTCAATTCTCCTCACAAGAAAATACCCTGAAAAAATCAAGGAGGTTCTTGACGCAGTGAGGTCAGCTGGGCATCAGTTGATTACAGAGGGTAGGGTTGGCGCTGAGACATTGAACGTCATCGCTTCCGACATCTGTTCCCCAGAAGAACTCGTAAGCATGGCCAATTCCTACTGGGACAGAGAACTGGCTAAAGGGCATGACAAGCAACCTGCGTGAATTTCCACTTACGAACAGCAAGCCCCACCTTTTTTGCTTTACTGCAGTTTTTGCGCTGGTATTTGGTCTCCTGAGTGATCACTGCTTTGCAGGGGGATTGTTTCACGTATTTACACCGACCATTGATGGGACTCTTTGTCCGGTGGCAAGGCCATCATGCCTTGTCTCGAACACTGTCGTAACTGTTTCCGAATCTTATGTCGAAGTAAACGTGGATCAGGTTTTCCTTAACGACAACGACTATTCACTGGATTCCGTTTTCATCCTTCCACTGGCGCCCAAGGGCCCATACAATGTCTCGGAAGTCCTGATAAATGGCGAGAATGCTGTCTTTGATGTGGTGAAATCGGGAGAACTGTTCCCCATGCTGAAGAAAATTGCGTGTGAAACACAGGAACCCGCTTGTCTGGGGCTTTGCGGATATGACGCCATCGTATGTCCAAAAATCAAAATCGGCATAAAGGAGAGCAAATCTTTCAGGATAACATACAGGGTACCGTTTAATAGTGAGGATGACATCCTGGACTTGAAAATCCCAATGGTTGGCGAGCGTTACGCCATGAATCCCTTAGGCGAATACAAGGTCCTTGCAAGATTCAAAATGTCCCGGGCCGTACGAACGTCGCTATGTACTTCTAACTATGTACTGACTGAAAATGAATCCAGGTTCAGGCGACTGATTGTTTGCAACCAGCCAGGAGTTCGATCCCCCGAGGACTTCAGGCTGGTTACGACTTTTGGTGGCCCTGATCTAAATTTTAGGGTTCTCTCTCAGAAAACTGGGCCAAGTGAAGGCTACTTCATGACTATTGTTGAGCCCCCACAAATCAGAAAATCTGATGAACCGCCCTTTTCTGACATTGCGATACTACTCGACCGATCCAGCAGCGTCGGTTCTGAGAATCTCGACTTGAGCAAAAAGGCCGTGGCTCTTATGCTGGCAAAATTACGGCCAAAAGACAGATTTGATTTGATTTGTTTTGCGTCCAGGCCCAAAAGGATGTTTGAAGGATTCGTGGGGGCTATACCGAAAAATCTGTCTCTGGCAATGAATTGTGTCGAAACCTCCAAAAGCAGTGGTGGCACGGATCTTTATAACACGCTGCTGATGGCGCTGGACCTTTTTCAGTCCAGGAAGCGTCCCGGCATGATTCTCCTGGTGACCGACGGCAAGGCCACCGTCGGCAAAACCAGTCCTGAAACCCTTGTCGAAATGGTAAGGCATTACAACAAGTCGAGGACGAGGATTTTTATCATTGCCATGGGAACATCCGCGGACGTGGCAACCCTGGATACAATAGCCAGAATCAGCGGTGGGGCCATATTGCAGGTTTCCAAGCCGGAGAGTTTCGAATCAATCGTATCAGCCTGGCTTTCCTCCAACATGATGTCTCCCGGTGTGACCGGGTTCTCGGTGGACTTCAAAGGCTTAAGCGGAAAAAGTTTCGTTCCGGACCCTATCCCAGACATGATCGGCCGGGACGGTATAGCCATTTTGGGGAAGTATAGCCCCGGAACATCTTCCGGGATCACTGTAACTATAAAAGGTAAGATTGGCAGGAAGTTGAGGGAGCTTTCAAAAAAGGTAAATCTGTCCACCCAACAGAAATCATATGATTTTATCCCAGCGCTGTGGGCCATGCGTAAAATGGCC
>JBMFSZ010000069.1:0-11767 GCA_049967315.1 Desulfomonilaceae bacterium | reverse complement strand
ATAATCGTTTCCAACCCGCTAGACGCCATGGTTTATACAGCCTGGAAAAAAACCAACTTTGACCCCCGGAAGATAGTTGGTATGGCCGGAGTCCTGGACACTGCGCGTTTCAGAACGTTTATAGCTCAGGAAATTGGTGTTTCTGTCGAGGATATTCACGCTTTGGTATTGGGAGGACACGGGGACACCATGGTTCCACTAACCAGATATTGTTTTGTGGGGGGAATACCCATTGATCGTTTCCTTTCGTCCGAACAACTGGAGAAAATAGTTCAGAGAACGCGTCAGGGAGGAGCGGAAATAGTTGGGCTGCTCAAAACGGGCAGCGCCTATTATGCTCCTGCAGCCTCAGCGGTTCAAATGGCTCGCTCAATCCTTCTGGACAAGAAGAGACTTTTGCCAGTCGCAGCATATTTGAATGGTGAATATGGAGAAACGGGCATATTCGTAGGCGTACCTGCAATTCTGGGCGAAAGAGGAGTAGAAAAAGTTGTAGAGGTAGAAATGACCCCTGATGAAAATAATGCCTTCAAGAAATCAACTCAGGCAGTAAAGGATCTCGTAAAGGAAGTTGATAGATTCCTGTAATTTTTTCAATCTAAAAAAGGTTGCGATTTTAAATAATTAATACGCTCAGGCGCCTTGAATAATACAAGGCGCTTATTATTTATGTGTAACATGGATGGTCATAATGTCGCTTTCAGGCAGGTATTTTCTTGAGACTTACGGATGCCAGATGAATGAGCACGATTCTGAGAAGATTTGCGAGTTGATGGAAAACGTTGGATTCGAACAATGCAACTCAGCAGATCTGGCTGATTTAGTGATCATTAACACGTGCGCTATTCGTGGAAAAGCCGAACACAAGGTATATAGTTCCCTGGGAAAACTCAGAATGGCCAAGCGCAAAAACCCTAACTTGATCACAGTGGTGACAGGGTGCGTCGCACAGCAACAAAAGGAAGAACTATCAAAAAAATTTGGTCACCTCGATCTAGTTTTGGGAACACACCATATCTCCGATTTACCTGTTCTGGTTGAACGTATCAGAAATAGCCATGAGCGACTGGTCGAAGTCGATTTAAAGAATGATATCGAATCTCTTCATATGGTTGCTCCAAGGCGAGGTCCACGACCAATATGTTCTTATGTCACCATCATGCAAGGATGTTCGAATTTCTGCGCATACTGTGTCGTCCCATACACCAGAGGTAAAGAGCAAAGCAGAAGTTACGAAGAAATCTGTGAGGAGGTAACGCGGCTTTGTTGCAATGGTGTCAAAGAGATTACGCTTCTCGGTCAAAATGTTAACGCCTTTGGTAAGGACCTTGGCTTAAAGAACGGATTTACGGATCTGCTACGCAGACTTTCACAAATTCCCGGTTTGGAAAGAATTAGATTTACCACGTCTCACCCACGGGACTTTGATCCCTCATTGGCGGATGCAATGGGTGCTTTGGATCGAGTTTGCGAACATATACACTTGGCCCTTCAGAGTGGATCAGACAGGGTGCTTCATTTGATGAAACGTGGCTACACCTTTTCAGATTACTTTGAAAAAATTACCATCCTGCGGAATAAAGTTCCGGAATGTTCAATCACTACCGACATGATAGTGGGGTTTCCTGGTGAATCGGAAAAAGATTTCGAAGAGACATTGGCAGCTCTTGAGAAAATACGATTTGACCAAATTTTTTCTTTTAAGTTTTCTCCCCGGCCAGGAACAGTGGCGGAGCAAATGCCGGATCAAATCCCCGAAGAGATAAAAAAGGAAAGGCTTGCCCGGGTGCATGCGGTTCAAGACAGAATTACTGAAGATTATCATAGACAAATGGAGGGATCTGTCTTCGAAGTGCTTGTCGAAGGATGCGGAAAACTTGATGATCAGTTTTTCGGGAGGACTAGGTCAAATAAGATAGTCAATTTCAGTAATAGCCGAAATCATCAAATCGGGGATGTCGTGGATGTCAAAATTTTACGAGGCTTGAAACATTCGCTGTTAGGGGAAATCGCGTAGCGCCTGTAAAAAAATATATGATTCGTAGCATCAATCGCCCTCCTTCTGGAATCCCTGCCCTTGGTCCTAAACAAAATGTTTTGACTAACCGAGTCCATAGCTGCTATTGTAATTAAAAGTTGCATCTATAAATTCCGAACTTTATAAAAGCGGCCGGGCGTACAAAAAAAAGAAGCCCGACCGGTGGGGTCGAGCTGGGAGACGCCGTAATACGGCCGGGCTCACAAAATTTAAAGGCCGATGAACTTTAGAGAATTGCGCGTCTCGATTTGGCTTGATCCAGAATTGCTTGGTTTTTGATCACTAGGAACTCCGGATCTTGCCATCGAGGTTCCCTATATCCATCGGCCGACATAAACGTCTGATTTATTCTTAGAAAATGAAGCCCATTTCCAGGTAACCACCTTCGAGGCAGCTCTCGAACCAGTAATCATATTGACCTTGTTTCAGATCGATCACCCTATAACCACCCTTCATGTAGCCCCATCGTCCACAGTTCATTGGGATGGTGTATCTCCCACCTACCTGCACGTCCCAACCATTTACATCATCCGCAAACATACCTGTTACCTTAGCGTCGCAGGAGAATGTCCCTCCATTCCATTGAGCTAACTGGCATTTCTGGAATTCCAGTCCTGCGGCGATCGTGTCCATACTCTTACTGAATGTTGTCGTCCACCATCCGCAGTTTACACAACCTGCATCTATACGGTTATCCGCATGCATATAGCCACCGAATACACTCAGAGCGCCTTTGCACGTTTTCAGAGCGTCGTAAAGAAGCCCGATTTTCCAATAATCGTGCTGCCAGCGGGTCTGGACTACCTGACCCGGTCCCCAAAGTTGCGGGGTCATTGCGCCTGGATACCAACCGAAGTAGAAGAAATCACTCGGCCAGTTGCTACCTTGCTCTTCCATTCCCAGGCCTGAAGCCTGCAGGGCCCAATTGCAACGGAACTGATACCTCATGTTAATTTCAGGAATGACCCAGTGCGCTGGCAAACCCAAGCTATCGTTCAGATCACAATTTTGACCAAACGTGCCACCCCATAACCACCAGTTTCGTGGCCATTTAACGGTGCCTCTGGTGCGGGCGTATATACCCTGTACACCTATTTGCCATTGTCCAGGTCTCGGCATTGGCAAGAGGCAACCAAATCCGGGAGCCGGCCCAGCACAGGCGCTTGGCTGCGCTTTGACTTTTGTTATAGGCGGAGGCCCCTGAAAATATGGATTTCCAGGCCAGGGGGCGGGAAATCCAAGATGTGATTTTTTAGCTTTGGCTTGTTTGACTACAGGACTAGTAGCCAGATTTGAATTGTTTGGTTTGAGTAAAACATCGAGCGATTCATCGGGAGCCACTGCCCACGAAGTGCTCAATAAACATAATGACACCAAAATAACTATACATACCAACGGCGTGTAAGGGATTCTTCTCAACATACCCTTCCTCCCAGCTCGAAATGTTGGAAATCCCTATATTTGAAATCTTGCTATGATGTCAAGAAAAAATTATCACTATTTATTAAATATTTATAAAATATATCTCAATCATAAGATTCGATCTAGTCTAAGCTATTGATTTAATTAAAACATATAACATACTAAAAAAGCGTATTATTTATGGCTTAACTTTATAAGCGCGTGCGCGTATTGACATTTGTTTTGTCCTATTATAAGTCTATGTACTCAATAAGATTTGCTAAATCAGCGGCATTCATGTTGAATGGTCTCGAGACAGGCCCACTTTTTCAAACCATTGTTGATTGTAATTTTGTGCTGATATTTAAGTAGGATATAAAACAATGCTTATACCGCTTCTACTTATTTGCGTGGTTTCGATTTACTCGGCCCTTCACCTCCAGAGAAGGGTTCGTCGTATATTTAAGACATCGATCTTCTCGCCACTCGCGTTACTGGTTACCATGGTGGCAATTCTTATTGGTTTTATTGTGGATTCTGACACCTGCGCGCTAATCGATGTCCCGCCGTTCAATAATGATCTCGAAAAAATCCTCCATGCCGAACTCTCACCAGATTTCGAAGTATCCTGCCAAATCATTGATCTGGACTCCGGGCACATTTTGATGGAAAAAAACCCGAATCTGCCACTAACGCCCGCATCTAGTCTTAAAATCGTTACAATAGCAAGCGCGCTAAACGAACTTGGTCCCGACTTCAGATTTCTGACAAATGTTTATACAGATGAAATCAAAGGGGGTTCGATAGGTAATCTATTCATAAAAGGGCATGGTGACCCTCACCTCGTGACAGAAGAACTGTTCGCGTTGGTGCGGGAGATGGTTGATAGAGGACTGACTAAAGTCCGTGGCTCAATAGTGGTAGACGATTCCTATTTTCAACCTGATGTTCCTCTGGACGATACTGAAGACCCTGGCTACCGCTCCTATGACGCATCTTATAGCGCGCTGTCGTTAAACTTTAATTCCCTAAAGATAGTCGCGATTCCAGGTGTCGGGCCAACCAAGCCAGCGAGCCTATTGCTGGATCCTCCTTCCGATTACGCTTCCATTGCTGGGCATGTAAGCACAATCAAAGGGGAACAACCTTTAAGAATTGAGGTTACAAAAGACGAGTCTGCCGACAACACCGAGCGTATCATTGTTAGAGGTTCTATGGGAATCCGTTCCAAAATCAGAGCCAAATACGTAAATGTCCAGAACCCAGCTTTGTACACCGGATATGTGCTCAAGAAACTGCTATCCATGAATGGTGTAAAAGTCTCTGGGGATGTGGTGAAAGGATCAACGCCTGATGGAGTTATCCCGTATATTGAGCATCAGTCTTTGCCACTTGGCCTGATAGTCTACTGGTTGGGTAAACTGAGTAGCAACTTTATGGCGGAACAGATTTGTCTGGCCATGGGGGCTCACGTAAAAGGCCCTCCCGGGACGCGTGAAAAAGGCCTTGATGTTATGAAAAAATTTCTTCTGAAGGCTGGAGTAACGGAAGACAAGTTCAAACTGGTTGACTCTAGCGGGCTTTCGCGCCAGAACAGGATTAGCGCTTCAGCTCTCGTAAAAACTTTAGTTTCGATTTCCAACAATTTTTATTGCAGCCCGGAGTTCATTTCCGCCTTGGGAATATCGGGGGTTGACGGCACACTGAAAGAAAAATTTGTTCAGGATAATACCAGGCGCAGAATAAGGGCCAAGACTGGCACACTCCGCGGGGTCAACGCATTAGCCGGTTTTGGGTTTGCAAGAGGCGGGAAACCGGTTGTTTTCGCAATAATTGTCAACAGCGAAAAAAAAGGGGCCGGCATAATTAACTACGCCGACCGCATCATAAGTTCCGTTTTCAATTATTGTCTGGATCGCTAAAAAGTGCTTCCGTTCAAGCTAGATTCCGCGTGAATCCTTAGACCGCGCCGATTAATTTCACGGAATCATTCAAACGTCTTACTACTCTGTCTTTCCCGAGGATCGCCAGTAACTCAAAAAGACCTGGTCCCACAGACGACCCAGACACCGCCGTTCTCGCTGCGTTAATTAGCAAACCAGCTTTGCACTGCTTTCTGTCCGCGAAATTTCTAAAAACATTCTCTATTTCGTGGACATCAAAATCTCGTAAGTCGTTTAGTTCTCCAGCCAACTCCGGCAAATATTCTACCAAATTAGGATCTGAGCAAAGGTTCTTCTTTACAGCCTTAGGGTCGAACTCAAAATCTTCAGAAAAACAGAATCGTCCTTTAGATGAAAAATCAGCTACCACATGATAGCGTGATCTTATTAGATCTACGACGTTTAAAAACCAGTCCTTGGAAGTAGTTTCATAATCAGCGGTCCAAAGCCCGTTTTCTTCCAATTCGTTTTTGACGTACGGGACCAGATCTTCAATTGCCATGGTTCGAATGTATGTGGCGTTAAAATGTATGGCTTTAGGATCCGTCCAGTTTTTCGCGTCGCCGGGAATATAGTTAAAAATTGAATTGTGTCTGTTGATTCGCGAAAGATCGAAAGATTGTATCAGTTCTTCCTTGGTAAAAAACTCTCTTCCATCTTCTGAAGACCATCCTAGAAGAGCGAGGAAATTGCAAAGCGCCCAAGGAAGAAAACCCTTTCGCCTGTAATAGGAAATTGTCACCACCTCTCCATGAACTCTTTTGGAAAGCTTAGCCTTCTTGTTATCAAGAGTAAGTGGCATATGAGCGAAAATCGGTGGCTTTATTCCCAGAGCATGGTATATCAGTATCTGTTTGGGGGTATTGGCCAAGCCGTCAGCGCCTCTGATAACATGAGTTATTCTGTCGATGGAATCGTCTACTGCGTTCGAGAGAATGTAAAGAGGTGTTTGATCCGATCTCAATATCACGAAATCTTCAATATCTTTAGCCCGTTTCTCTATTTTTCCATACACCGCGTCTTCGAATGTTATCAGTGGGTTAGAATCTCTAGGAACCTTGAACCTGATCACGCTAGGCATCCCTGCCGCCATCTTACGCATTACTTCGTCTGCTTCAAGTTTGCGGCAGCGGCCATCGTACATGAACGCGGTTTTATTGGCTTCGGCTTGTTTTCTCTGTTTGTCTAGGTCCTCTTTAGAGCAAAAACAGTGATAAGCATGCCCTTCCCTGACTAGCTTAGCTGCCGCCTCCTTATGTTTTTCGAGGTTGTGAGTCTGGAAGTAAGGACCTTCATCCCAATCAAGACCCAACCATTTTAACCCTTCCAGAATTTCCTGAACAGAGTCTTGGGTGGATCGTTCAAGGTCGGTATCCTCAACCCGTAAAATGAAGACACCGCCACATTTTCTAGCCCATAACCAGTTGTATAGAGCAGTTCTAGCTCCACCGATATGCAGATAGCCGGTTGGCGATGGAGCGAACCTTACTCTAACTGGGTCGAAATTCGTTTCTGACTCTTGAATCATTTTATGGAAACTATTCTCCCTTTAGTGGATCCAGGACAATTACCGTATTGCCGGACTCAGTTTTAAATTTCTGTCGATCTTTTAGATCTCCTACTATGTCCCCACAATGCATCGGGACAGTGATGCTCGCATTGATGTTACTCGCAGCCTGAACAGCTTCTTTCACCGTCATAGTGTAAGTTCCACCCACCGGCAACAGTGCCACGTCGGGTTTCAGCCCATTCATTTCAGGTATCAAATCAGTGTCGCCAGAATGGTAAATTCTGTAGCCATCGACTGTAACTATAAATCCTACCCAATTGTTTCCTTTGGGATGAAAATCCTTGTTGGTGTTGTAACTAGGGACAGCCTCAACTGTAACATCATTGACCGTGATTGTTTGTCCAGGCGTAATTTTCCTGAATGCTTTTCCAAAATTCGCCTCACAATCCGGAGGACCAACAATCGTAGTGTTTTCCGTCTTGATTAAAGCCACGTCCTCGGGTGACAAATGATCAAAGTGACTGTGGGTAATACAGATGACATCGGCCGGCTTTTTTGTCTGTAACTTCCACGGATCTATGTAGACTGTGGATTTTGAGCCATCAATTCTGAAACTCGCGTGCCCTAACCATTTG
The DNA here is from genome assembly GCA_049967315.1 of Desulfomonilaceae bacterium. GTDB lineage: Bacteria > Desulfobacterota > Desulfomonilia > Desulfomonilales > Desulfomonilaceae > CAJBEZ01. The sequence goes on along the minus strand of JBMFSZ010000069.1, from coordinate 4,240 downwards.
ATCTTTTCCTTGACAAAATCTTCCAGTTTCATTGTTGAACCTCCTAAGCTTTCTCAATTTATGGACAGTTGAGCTGATATTGATTCTAACAAATTGCACAGGGCTTTCAACCATGGTATATTCCGCCTCGCAGGGGATGAAACCTGGAATGATAAAAAAAATTCTTAGCAATAGCGAATACTTGGGCGCTCCGGCCAACAAAAATCGCGATAGAACTACGATAGTAATAGGAGTTCTGTTGATCCTATTGTTTTCCATGATAACATACTTCAGTATCAATTCTGAAGGGTTTCACTCCGGCCCCAAACCAAAAGGGCCTGTTAAAAATCCTCATAGTTTTTTACATGACCCTGAAAGTCAATCCTACATTGGAAAGAGAGGTTTTTCAGAACTTCACAGGGCGTCTCATTATTGTTCGGTTAGTCAGGATTTTCTTGGAATAGCGTGATGAGAAAATTTACAAGTCTTCCTTTGCGACTTTTCCTTACGGGCCTTGCGACGCTTTTGCCTTTCGTAGTGACGGTTCTGGTTGTAGGCTGGATTGTGAAGCTAGCTGACGCTTACGTAGGACCAAGCAGTTATTTCGGACGCTTGTTGGTTTCAATTGTTGGAGATGACAACAAATACCCTGGATACCTGATAGGATATCTCATTGTAACTTTGTGCATCATATTACTTGGTTTCCTGGTTACTAGAGCGACAGTTTCCAGGTTTCAGAAAACAGTCAACAAAATGTTCGCCAAGATCCCTGTTTTTGGCAAAATCTATTCCGCAGTGGGGCAAGCCGTTGAAATATTTGGACAACAAGGGGCGGGCGCTGGGCTCGAGAAATTTGGCGGCGTGGGGCTGGTTACTCTAGGAAACATTACTGCTGTCGCCCTGTTGACATCTTCACAGAGATACATCCTGAAAGACGGAAAATCCTACGTGCTGGTTTTTGTGCCCAATTCCCCCGTCCCCGCCACAGGCTTCAATATTCTGGCCCCAGAGGAAAACTTCCAGAAACTTGACATGCCTATGGAGGATTTGATCAAACTTACGATGTCATTAGGACTCCTGGGGCCTCAAACGATTTGCCTTAACCCATCTTCAGGAATTTGCTCCACTAGTCAGGAAAATAGCTCCACAAAGTAACCCTGCCCCATTTCAATGGATGCTCTTCTCGTAAGAATCGCATCAGAGAATTAATTCGCTGATTCAAATTCGTGGTCCCACAAGGGCACTAGTTTTAGAATCCATCTGGTCATGTAAACGCCGGCAAAAGAAGACGCTATAACAACAGGGATCATCACCGCCCAAGCTCTCCAATCAAGTGGTATTACGCCAAAAACAAAACTCAGCGGAGTGTACAGAGCCAGTAGCTGTAAACAAATAGCAAAACCATAGCTCCATAGCAGTGTTTTGTTAGACCAAATTGAAAGCTCATCCAACTGACGTACTACAAGCACACGCGTGAACGCATGCAAAACTATGCTGGTAAATAGCATCGTTCGCGCGTAGTTGACCCCGCCAAACTTTAGACCAACCCAGAAAATAAGAAGGTAAGCAATTAGTGTTCTAATGATGCTCCCGGCAATCGTCGCGTAAATTGCTTTGTTAAGTATAGATTCGTCGTGGCGTCTGGGTCTTCTCCGCATGAGCTTTGGAACAGCCGGGTCCGCTGCCAGTGCAGCCGCGGGAACCAGGTCCGTCACAACATTGACCCATAAAAGCATTTGCGCCGAAAGAGGAAAATAACCCCCTATGGATAGAGCCAAAACTACGAAAACCTCGCCCAGGCTGGTGCTCAAGAGATAGTTGGTAAATTTTCTTATATTGTCAAAAATTCGCCGCCCTTCCTCGATTGCAGCCACAATTGTCTGGAAATTATCATCCAAAAGGACCATGTCCGAAGACTCTTTCGCAATGTCGGTTCCTCTAAAACCCATCGCCACCCCCACGTCCGATTGTTTCAGGGCAGGAGCGTCGTTTACTCCATCTCCAGTCATTGCCACAAAATGTCCTTCATCCTGAAGCGCCTGAAGGACCTTCTGTTTGGTTTCTGGGGTAGCTCTAGCTATTATGTCAACATCCTGCATCTGTTTCTTGAGGTCTCGGCGAGACATCTTGTCAACCTCAGTTGATTCCAGGAATCTTTCCCCAATACCGAGTTGTTGCCCTATCGCTCTAGCTGTAAGCTTGTTGTCGCCAGTTATCATGACGACACGAATCCCGGCCCCCTTCGCTCTGGTGATGGCGGCGGCAGCTTCTGGCCGCGCAGGATCTTTCATAGCCTGCAACCCAAGGAAGATCATCCCCTGTTCCACTGATTCATCGGCGTCGGATGTATCCATCTCTTTTTTTGCAAGGGCAAGAACGTACATCGCCTGACTTTCCAATTCATCCAGCGATTGACGGATCAATTCAGTTTCGGGGGGGTCAAGAGGCAGGATATCTCCATCCAAAATAAATGTTGAACACTTGGAAAGTATAACCTCAGCCGCTCCTTTACTATACGCGACAAACCTGCTTCCATTCCTGTGGATAGTTGTCATCATCTTTCGTTCGGAACTAAAAGGGATCTCGTTGACCTTTGGGCTCTTGGACCGCTCGGATTCAACTGAATAACCGATTTTTTCTGCAACCCGAAACATTGCTTTATCAACAGGGTCACCAACCACCCTAGGTTCAGGATCTATAACCGTGACAGCCTGGTTACATAGAAAGCCGGCCTTGATGAGATCGGCCCCATCATCAAGAGTGGCGCCAACCATTTCAACATCTACAATACGGTTTCCAAAGAAAAGGCGCTCCACTGTCATCGTGTTTTGGGTTAAAGTTCCGGTCTTGTCAGTGCAAATGGTGTCTACCGACCCCAAAGACTCAACTACCGCCAGTTTTCTGATTACAGCCTTCCTTGAGGCCATCTGATGGGCTCCAAGGGCCAATGCAAATATAAGAACAATCGGTAAGCTTTCCGGGATTGTTGCCACAGCAAGACTGAGGGTATTTAGCAAGACATCAACGATTGGCTCCTTTAGCCAAAAATACAAAATCAACGCTACAATAGAGGCTAAAGCACCAACTATCAGAGTCATCTGGCGCGCCATCACTTGCACTTCGATCTCAAACGGAGTGGGTCTCTCCCCGATGTGTCCGAGACTGGAGGCAATTTGGCCCACCTCGGTTGTCATTCCAGTCGACACCGCGACGGCAAGGCCAGTACCATGAGTTATGTGGGTCGAACCAAAAACCATGTTTACCCGCTCAGCCAGGGGAGTTTCCTTGTCTAGCGATGATTCAGACTTGTCAACACCGAGGCTTTCTCCAGTGAGAGCGGATTCGTCTGCTCTAAGGTTGTTGGCCTGGATTATTCGCGCGTCCGCCGGGACCTTTTGGCCCTGAGATAGAACTATTATGTCGCCTGGCACTATGTCTTCGGTGTCTATTTCCTTGTGCACTCCCCCACGGACTACCGTCGCCTTGAACTGTAGCAATTTGTCCAGGCCTCTGAGTTCTTTCTGAGCTTTGTACTCTTCGAAAAAACCCAACGCTATAGTTATAACTATGATTCCCAGAATGAAGAGGGCTGTTAAGTAACGATCCGATTCGCCCGGCATGAAACTTACGGCGTAAGCCAAACCGGCGGCAAAGAAAAGGATTAGCACAAAGAAGTTTGAAAATTGCTTTAGAAAGATCTGCAAAGGAGTTAACGGCTTGCCACGGATGATCTCGTTTTTACCGTAACGGCCCAATCTTTCTTGGACTTCATCTTCGTTTAATCCTTCAATTCTCGTTTCAAGCCTTTTAACGGTTTCTTCAATCTCTAGCTCATGCCAAGCCATCAATTTAGGACCCCCGATTTGTTTTTTTCTCAAACGCTAATTTACATGACATTTAACGCAAGGTCTAGATTTGAGCTAAGGTATCGATACTACAACTTAACTTATGTGATCATATTATGATCATAATTATCTAAATTTACTTTTTTATTTCTATTTTCTGTCTTAAAGTATAGGCTTCACCTCGGCTAAAATTTCGAGCGGCTCAATAGCGGAGAAATTTTGAAATTAAATCGCAAATTGCTTCTTGTATCGCTTCTTTATTTTGCTGAAGGGTTTCCTTATGGAATAATTGAACAGACGCTGCCAATTTATTTTCGAATACACGGCATGTCGTTAGGGAACCTTGGCCTGATTAGTCTGGTAAGCCTACCATACGCCCTGAAATTTATTTGGGCTCCAGCGGTTGATTTTATAGG
>JBMFSZ010000068.1:0-11800 GCA_049967315.1 Desulfomonilaceae bacterium | reverse complement strand
CAAGTTTGAGTTGTTCCCTTATAACCCAGAGCAAATTTGCATCCGGTTCAACATCGACCTGATATTTCTTGCCGTTAACAAGTAATTCCATCATCATCATTCCCCTTGATACCAATCGAATTGAAGCCAATCAGAAGGACACCTGGAGCGAATCCGGCAAAGATCCTACTGTCGGAATCATTTTTTCTTGAAGTCATGCTCCCAAACTGACTTGAAATCGTACGTGGGGTAAAATTCCGTCCTGTAGGATCCCCACCCACATTTTTCTATTACCAGGTTGACTGCCCTCAACCTGTCGGGAGGAACTCGTAGCGTAACAACCTGACCTATGCCCATCATCACATACCAGGATACAACTTCGACTCCCTTGGGAGGAAACTGTTTCCAGAATCCGGTTTGGTCAAGATGCTTGTTAATTTCTTCCAGGGTTTTACTTTGGTCATGTTTCAAGAAGATGGTTAAAAGGATCGAATCTTTGTTCCTAGGTTCTTCGGCGTTGGCAAAGCTAAGCGACCAAAAACTTGCCAAGGAAAACAACCCCAAAAAAACAATCATCCCAAGCCAGACTTTTCGGTACATTGTCCACTCCCTTCTTTCGTTACTTTTGATTGTGGTAATGTTCCACTAGTTGGTTTCAAATTCAAGACCTAACTAATACTCTGAGGAGGGAAAAAACTCGCGCCATTACAACGAGCTAGATCCCCTATCCAGGCGTTTCATAATTCAAAGGATTTGTCGGAACTCAGCTTTGTTGGGATGTAGATTCAGGTAAAGATCGAAGAATTTTGCTGTAATCGGACTTTACAGATTCAACATGAAATGAGCTTCTGTCAGGCATGGTGTCTTCGATCTTTTCCCTGAGCAAAGCGGCAAAATAGATTGATGTGGTTGGAATGTCACGTTCTGAGGAATATTCCTATACACTTACCACCACTTAAAGTGACAGATCAATTTAATTGTACTCATTAAGGCTTTCGAGCTTGAGGGTCGCCTTGTCCACCCATCATCATTCGCATCATCGGCGCCATTTCCGCGCACATCTGTTGACACATTTCCATCATAGCCATGGGCTCGTCGGAAATTTCCCCCATGCTTTTCGTCTGTTCGGCAGTCAACACCGATCTGGCTTTCTGCCGAGCTTCATCCTCAATGTCAAAGAGTTTCTGTTTCTGCTCTTCGGACAACCCCAGCGATTCCGCCTGCGCCAGGATCATGGCAGGAGAATCAAAAAATAGGGGGGCAGACATCATCGACTTACATAGCCGCATCATGTTCGGATCAGTGCCAGTCTGGCACATCATTTCCATCATGTTCCGCATCATCATCTGAGGATTCATAGGCATTTACAATCTCCTTTCTCCATTTTCCCGCCTTCTTTAGAAGCAGAGGTTGTTGATGTTTCGCAGCATGAACTATAAAAGGGTCATTCGTTTCACCGCGCCGCCAACATGATAAAATTTGAAATAATTACATGGTCCCTGGGATTACAGCCCCTCTGGATCGCATATAATTATTGTTGAGGGTTTTGGCAAGTGATAAAATACTTCCGCAGTAGATATCAAATTGATAAAGAGGACTTCGCCATGAGAGACGAAAACATATTGATGGAAAGGATTGGGTCAAGATTTGGCCCTGTAGACAGGAAACGTTTCAGGCGTCTTACATTGAACATCGTGGATAATTTTTAACGATAGTTCTGCCATAATGGTTAAGTATTGGGGTAACCTGTCATTTTCATACATGTATTTATTCTAGAAGCTAAAAACATCTTGACAATTGATCCGCAGGTTTTTATTATTTGAACAAATAGGCAAATGGAGTTAAGCGATGAATACCAGCGAAAAAGAACGGCTCCGCCTGAAAGCTGAAGTTTTTAAAGCCATGGGGCATCCTCTACGCCTCGGAGTAATTGAATTCCTACAATCGGGCGAAAAGTGCGTCTGTGAAATAGTTGAGCACGTAGGCACCGAGATTTCGAACGTTTCCAAACATCTCTCCGTCCTCAAGAAAGCAGGCATCGTCACCGATCGCCGAGACGGGCTAAAAATTATGTATAGCCTTACAATGCCATGCGCTGTGGATTTTGCAAGGTGTGTCGAAAATGTTGTAATCAGGAGACTTGAGGCCCAGCGGTCGTTTTTGGTCGCATAAATTGTTGAGTGGATCGTTCCATGCATTTACAATCTGGCCAAAACTGGACAACTTGGTGGTTCACCGTAAGAAAATATTTGGTTATTTGGGATAATAGAGAAACACTAACCTAGAAACGCAATTACTTGGTGTCGCAAAACTCAGGGAGAAACAAGATGACTTCGTGGTCAAACTATCAGGACACAAAACAACAAGATTTTTTGAAAATTGAAGACGGACAGGAGTGTCAAGCCGACGCTGCAAGCGTTTCACTTGTTGACAACAGTTTCTGGCGGAAAGTTTTATATGTTTTTGTTGGGATCACGTCGATAGCTTTATGGTGGGTGGTCTACAGACATTTGTTAGAATTTTCTAAATTTATTACCTATCAACTTATTCAACTTCAAGAGAGGTCGCATTTCGGTTCCACGATTGAATTTTTTATCTTCGAGGTCCCAAAAGTACTTATGTTGCTTTTCCTGATTGTGTTCGTAGTTGGTGTTATTCGTTCTTATTTCACGCCTGAAAAAACCCGAAAACTCCTTGCAGGGAATAGAGAGTCTGTAAGCCATTTTCTTGCAGGAATGCTTGGTCTGGTAACGCCGTTTTGCTCCTGTTCAGCCGTACCCCTTTTTATGGGCTTTCTCACAGCCGGAGTCCCTCTGGGCGTAACCTTTTCTTTCCTGGTTACAAGTCCCATGGTCAATCAAGTCGCGCTCGTACTTCTTTTTGGACTCTTTGGTTGGAAAGTCGCTGGGCTATATATGGTGACCGGGCTTACGATAGCGCTGACTACGGGTTTTATAATCATTCGACTCAACATGGAGAAGTATCTCGAAAATTGGGTCCAGGAACTCTTATCCAATGCACAAACTTCAACCCAGCCACAATTTAAGCAATATGAGATGACGTGGACCGAAAGAATTCATTACGGCGTTGACGCAGTTAAAGAAATCGTTTTGAAAGTTTGGCCATACGTCACAATTGGTATTGCCATAGGAGCGGGTATTCACGGATATGTTCCCGAGAATTTCCTCGCAGGGATAATGGGGAGGGGTAACTGGTGGGCTGTCCCGGTTGCAGTGCTCATGGGTGTGCCGATGTACAGCAATGCGGCTGGCGTTATTCCAATAGTGCAAGCCCTACTAACTAAAGGAGCCGCTTTTGGAACTGTTTTGGCCTTCATGATGTCAGTGATAGCCATATCTACTCCGGAAATCATCATCTTGCGCAAAGTCTTAAAGCCTCGGTTAATTGGCGTTTTCGTCGGGATAGTTACAGCGGGAATAATCCTCGTAGGCTATCTCTTCAATATGCTGCTCTAGTTTTTCCCAGGACTGTAATTCAACCTCATTTGATCTAGCGCGAGTTTTTTGAATTTCTGGGGTAAGCGAGCTAGGATATTGATTAGACAACTTCCAAACATTTAAAGGAGTTTAGCGATGAAAGTAGAGATTTTGGGTGTTGGTTGCGCCAAATGTCACAAACTGGAGGACATGGTGCGTGAAATAGTCAAGAAAAACAATATCGATGCGGAAGTCTTGAAGGTTGAGGACCTGAAAGTTTTCGGCCAGTACGGGGTATTTATGACACCCGCGCTTGTAGTGGACGGTCAAGTCAAGGTGGCTGGAATGCTGCCGAAGGAATCTGACATCCTGACGTGGCTTTCCGCATAAGATTCAGAGCAAAGCCACAACGAAAACAAGGAGAATTATTTCATGAGACGAATTAATCTATTAGTCATCTTTGCCCTATTCTTCGGCGCATTAGGATTTTGGACTAATGCGGACGCTCAGGAAAAGCAAATTAACCTTCAAGCGTTATTCGCTAAACGTGTCCCAATCATGCTGGAATTTGGGCGTGGATGGTGTATCCCTTGCAAATATATGAAACCTATACTTCAGGATATGGCGAAAGCCTACGCCGGCAAGGCTATCGTGACCACAGTCGATATGGACGCCAACAAAGCTTTGGTCCGAGATTTCAAAATTAGAATGATGCCTACTCAGGTTTTCTTAACACCTGACGGAAAAGAGTTTTTCAGGAACGAAGGCACTCTGGAACGTGAAAATATTATTCAGGTGTTTTCCAGGATGGGGTTACCAGCTCCCGCTATGCAGGGCGCCGCTCGCTAGCAAATTGTTTTAAATTTAGGAGTAATTTCATGGAATCACTATTCGGAATGGTTCAGCATTGGATTTCTTCCGGAAGCGTATGGTTGGCTGCCGGCGGGTCGTTTGTTGGTGGACTGCTGACCGCCATGAATCCGTGTGTTATTGTGATGGTTCCTCTCTTAATTGGCTTTATTGGTGGCATGAATGAAGAGATGACCACCTGGAAGTCATTTCTTTTTACACTTGTATTCGTTGTAGGTTTTAGTGTGGAACTAGCCATCCTGTTTACGGTCGGTTTGGCTGCCGCTCCTTTCCTTCAGTCCGAGTACATGGTTTATGTGGTCGCTGCGATCTGTATTCTGTTAGGGTTACATTTTATGGATCTTTTTCATATACAGCTCCCAATTTCCCAGGATAGGCTCCCTAAATATACAGGTTTTCTGGGGGCCGCCTTGTTCGGTTTCATGTTCGGGCTGGTTTCCCTTCCCTGCACTGGTCCAGCCTTACTTCTTATCGTTAGCGTCATTCCTCTGAAAGGCGCTCTTTTTGGTGGATTAATGATGCTGTTCTATGGAATTGGTCACTGTCTTCTTATATTGGCTATTGGAACTTCGGCTGGCGCTGCACGGCATTTCCTCGGGGCTACCCGGCTTCATTCGGCCAATCTCATTGTTAAAAAAGCCGCTGGCGCCCTGTTAGCGGGGGTTGGTATTTATATCGGCGTGGCAACCATGTTTCCCAGCTTAGGCATAGGGATGTAGGCGGTCATGAGGCGAAATTGGATGAATCAAGATCGAGATGACATAGTTCGCATTCGCGTCACTGATTGTGATGTCGGCATCACGGGACTCAAACAGGTGTTTCAAGAAATGGCCGAATCACACGCTGACATGAGCGAGGCTGAAATAGAATTGGCGCTGCTCGAACGGTTGAGTGTGAGGAACTATATCGCAAATTCGGCGCGGGCTGAATATGGAAAAGCTTTTGTTAGGGAATTTCGGAAATTCCTTGGTCAGCCATATGAAGAAGAATCTGGAGGAGCGATTAGCGTTTTAGTTGTAGGGCCTGGTTGCGCTGAGTGCAACCGGCTTGAGCAATATGTAATGGTCGCTTTGAACGATCTTGGATTGCCTGCGTCCCTCGAACACGTCACAGATATGAATAAAGTTTCGAAATTCGGGTACGTTGCCACTCCGGGATTAATTATAGACGGCAAAATAGTTTCGGGCGGAAAAGTTCCACCGATCGACAAGATTAGGGACTGGCTTAAAGAGGCTTCTCAGAAGGCAACTGACTAGGACCTGTAAATGAAATATATCACACTACTCGCCAGGATATTCATTGGCGCACTCTTTATATATGCTAGTTTGCATAAGATTGCGGATCCGCTGGATTTTGCAACTTCAATCAGGAATTACGGCATACTACCCCCGTCGTTGAGTAATCTGGCAGCATTGACATTACCGTGGATTGAACTAGGGGCCGGCAGTCTTCTTATGCTGGGCGTTGGGACTAAACCTTCAGCCTTGATCACAACTGCAATGTTGGGAATTTTTCTGGTAGCTCTTTTTTATGTCTATCACATGGGAATTGATATCGACTGCGGTTGTTTTAACTCGTCAGCCTCTTCGTCGGGACACATAGGGATATATCATCTGGTTCGTGACATGTTTCTGTTTCTGGTTTCCTTGTTTGTATTGTTGACAGATAAAAATGATTTCAACCACTTGAAGGGATGCTCAGTCGAATTTTAGGTTTTTGAATATGTCGCCAATTTTCGGCGGCAGATGTCAACAGCGGGAGGCATTTATAATGAAAAAGGCGATGATGTTCGTGTCCGTGGTTCTGGTCACTTTGGCTATGAGTTCCTTTGTTTTCGCAGGCTGTGGTTGCGGAGGTGGGGGAGGCAAAGTCAAATCTGACACAATTCAAGAAGTTCTGACAAAAGCCTAATCTAATCGGGCGGAGTGAAACACATTCTGAACTTTTATAAACGTGAATGGCTCCGCCCCCACTTGTTCAGGTGAAGAAGTGGATCTTAATGAAGAGTTAGTTGCTATCTTCAGAAAGGAATTAAAATATGGGTGACGAATGTTGCTCTTCAAATACAAAAACCATGCTCGTGGCTTGTTCTGGCGCTTCGAACCTGGGGCAAATCGCCAACCAGGTGGCTGTAGAACTTACTCGTGAGGGAGTCGGCAAGATGTTTTGTCTGGCGGCGGTGGGCGCTCACATCAGCAATTTCCTGTTCTCAGCTCAGAACGCCCAAAATCTGGTCGCCATCGATGGTTGCCCGGTAGGTTGCGCTATGCGGCTTCTCGAACATGCCGATGTGCCGGTTAACGCTTATGTGGTGGTCCAGAATTTGGGTATTGAAAAAAAGTCCCAGAGCCGTTTTGAAACTGCCGAACTGGAAATGGCTAAGAATGCGGTCAAAGACATCGTCAACTCGGCCAATTGTTTATCTCCAGACAAAAGTGTTCCCTGCTCCTGCTGCGGCTGAACTCCATGACATCGCCTACGGATACCTAATTGGGGATAGATATCTCAATATAGCCTGGTGAAACATGTTTAGCTTGAATGACACGCTACAAGAAAAGTTAGAGGAATCTCGCAAAAGCGGTCTATGGCGCCCAGAACTTCCTAGATTAACGGAACCGATAAGGATTTCTCTTGCCCCTGATGACGTAATTGCTATCACTCGTATTACCCTGGACCAAGACAGGGACGCTGCGCTTGAATTTATCACAGACCGCCTGGAAAAAGAAATCCGGAAAATAACTGACAAAATTCGTTGAAGGCCCATTTTCGAACTGCAGTTGCGGTCTCGGTAAATTTTTCAAAACGTACACGCCAAGTGAACCATGAGGGGCTTCAGTCAATTTGCTGGGCCTGGCTTTAAGGAGAAGGGTCGATGTTACTTGATAATTTCCAAATAGAGATGTTCCGTCCGAAATGCAATCCAAATTTCCAATCAGTCCATTGTGTTGCGCATTTGGAACAGGACATATCGGAAGTATTGCCGTATTTGAACACAGAAATGGGTGGAGGTGGAGATTATGTCGATTCTCCACCTACCCTTACGTTACAGATACACGGGAAACTCATCACTCTTCACGCTAAAGACATATTTATTAATGCTCTTAACGATGAAACTGAAGCGGCAAAGATTGTCAACTGGTTGAAAAAGGAAATCAATCAGACGTGGGACGACAGAGACAAAATCCAACCCACGTTCAGCAAGCCCCCAGCGCCTAAAATGATAGAAATATTGAAGCTACTACCAAAGACCAATTGTAAAAAATGTGGCGAACCCACGTGCATGGTTTTTGCCCTGAAACTGATTGACGAAGTCAAAGAGATTGAAGATTGCCATGAACTGAATCCGGAAATGAAAACTAAACTGGTAGATTACCTCCGCCAGTTCAGCAGAGAATTGTGATGTCGGACCATGAAAGCGCAAGATGTCATAGAAAAAATTAGGCTGGCCACCTCCTCAGCAAGAAAGACTCGAATAATAGCGCCATCCGCAAGAAAAATTATTGAAATTCTCAGAACGAAGAAACGCTTTCTAAAAAATGTGGCGTTGCCGCTTCTGTTGTTGTTAGTGGTAATGTTCTGGTTGGCCGGAGCTTTTCAAAGGGGTCGCGTTACAGGCGCTGAGCACGTCGTCAACAAACCGAGGACCATGCCGACTGGCTCAGAAATGGTCACATTGCAACTTACCCCTCGTGAAATTGTTTCCGAAATGGTTGGCGAGGTCAAGCCTGAATTTAAAATCAATGTTTCAAGCCAGATTACAGCGACCATTATGAAAATCAACGTGCGAGCGGGGATGCGCGTCAAAAAGGGCGAGGAGTTGGCGTTGCTCGATGATAGGGATGTGCAGGCGAGGCTGGAACAAACAAAAGAATCTCTAGCCCGAGCTGAAGCCGACCTGGAATACGCCAAAATAACGAATCGCCGCTCTACCGCGCTCCTGGCGCAAAAGGCCATATCGCAGGCCCAATATGACCTTGATCACTCAAAATTTTTACAGGCCAAAGCTGAGGCCGCACGGCTCCGGCAGGCCCTTCAGGAAGCTGAGGTGTCACTCAGTTACACACGAATAATCAGTCCGGTGGATGGTGTTGTCATAGATAGAATGGCGGAAGTAGGGGACATGGCTTCACCCGGCAAGGCGCTGATTGTGATGTTTGACCCGCATCATCTCTGGCTCCAGGCCAATGTAAGAGAAGAAAAGGCCCGCAATCTGAAACTTGGAACTAACTACCCCGTGCGGATAGACGCTCTTAACCTGGATGTATCTGGTCCCCTAGTAGAAATTGTTCCGTCTGCGGATACTATGGCAAGGACTGTATGGGCTCGTGTCCGCTTGCCGGTAAATGATGAATTGTATCCCGGAATGTTTGGGAGACTTATGCTTCCTACAGGCCAAACCCAGGACATACTGGTCCCAAAGCGGGCTATCCGGAAAATTGGGCAAATAGATATGGTGGACGTAAAAACTCCATGGGGATTGGAACAGCGTTCCGTCGTTGTGGGTAATCCAGTGGATAGTGATAAAGTCGAAATACTGAGTGGACTGAAGCCTGGAGAAATTCTTGTAATTAGCCGGCCCATCGGGGAAGCCCGGTTATGAGCGAGCAAAAACATAATTTCACCTCACGGGTTGTCAGGGTATTTCTTGAATCCAATATCTCGCTGGTCTTAATCCTTCTCGCCCTGGTTGCAGGGCTGGTCGCCCTTATGGCGACCCCCCGAGAGGAAGAGCCTCAGATAATAATCCCTGCGGCTGATATCTACATCAATTTCCCAGGTCGTTCCGCAGCGCAGATCGAACAGATCGTATCTTCACCTCTCGAAAGATATCTTTCGCAAATCGATGGTGTAGAATACGTCTATTCCCGGTCCATGCCCGGAGCGGCGATTGTTTCCGTCCGGTTCTACGTCGGTCAGGACCGTATCGGGAGTTTGGTCAAACTCAAAAAATGGCTCGACCAAAACATGGACAAAATCCCGCCAGGTGTCACTGGTTGGGTGCTTAAACCGGTTGAAACAGACGATGTCCCAATAGTCACGTTAACATTTACTAGCCCTACGGCCACCAATTACCAGTTGCGTCGCGTCGCTGAGGAAGTCCTTGATAGACTTCAGGGTGTCCCTAAAGTAGGGATTACCTCCATCGTTGGCGGAGAGCCACGACAGTTGATGGTACGGCCGCATCCGGAACGCTTGGCTGGTTTTCATATCACCCCTATAGAACTGAAACAGGCGATACAGGGAGCAAATGTCAACGAGCAGGCCGGTTCTTTTACGCGGATAGATGACGAAATTCGGGTCGAGACTGGAAAATTCATTAGGAACAAGCAGGACATCGAAAACCTTGTGGTGGGCGTTACGGACTTCGGGAGCTCTGCGCGCCCGGTCTATCTCCGTGACATAGCTGACGTGACGGATGGACCGGGAGAGGTTGTCAATTATGTACGCTTCAGTCAAGGTCCGGCATGGGGCAAGCAGAAGGAACTAGAAGCAGCAGGCAATCCTGTGGCTACAGCTCTTAATCCCAAAGAACAAACTGCGTTTCGACAACCAGCCGTCACTATAGCTCTAGCCAAACAGAAAGACTCAAACAATGTCACGGTAGCGCATGATATCATTGAGCAGTTCAACAAAATAAAAGCAACTGTAGTTCCCTACGACTTCTCGGTGTCTATCACGCGCAATTATGGCATCACGGCTAACGCAAAGGTCAACGAGCTGATAGAAGGGTTAGCCGTTGGCGTTGTGGTCGTGTTGTGTTTATTGACTATTGGGTTAGGATTTACCGAGTCCTTGGTCGTGGCCGTAGCCGTTCCTTGTGTTTTTGGATTCACTTTGATCGTAAACTATTGGTTGGGGTTTTCAATCAATAGAGTAACTTTGTTCGCTCTAACAGTGTCACTTGGTCTTCTTGTGGATGATCCCATCGTGGACGTCGAGAACATTCGTCGTCATTTCGACATACATGGGAAAGCCACCCGCGAAATCGTATTAGAGGCGGTTAACGAAATCAGGCCCCCACTTATTGCGGCTACGATTGCTGTAATTATTTCGTTCCTTCCCCTTTTTTTCGTCACAGAGGAAATGCACGACTATCTTCGGCCGATGGCTGTTAACGTGCCTGTAACGATGATGATGTCGATGTTCATCTCGTTCACCGTGACCCCGTGGCTAGCGTACCACGCCTTGCGCAGACGTTATCAGACAGGCATGGAGCACGGTACCCATTCGGAACCTGAAGAAGACGTGACACAGACTTTTATTTACCGTCTCTTGCGCCCTGTTCTGCAACCACTTTTGGTCAGTCGTTGGCGCGCGTACCTCTTCGTATCCCTTGTAATTGTGGCGTTTCTTGCCAGTGTACTGCTTGTCCTTACCAGGAAGGTCCAACCAAAGCAGTTACCATTCGACAACAAGGATGAATTGCTACTAGTCCTCGATATGGTAAACGGAACTACCCTGGAACGGACCGACGCTGCGGCCCGAGACTTTGAAAATTACCTCAGAACAGTCCCCGAGGTTACTGATTTTGAAACCTACGTCGGCACGCATTCTCCTGTGGATTTTAATGGCTTGTCACGAAAGTATTTTCTGAGGGAAGCGGCAAACCGGTCAGACATTCGTGTAAATCTCATTCACAAAACACTCCGAGATACGCCAAGTCACGAACTGGCCCTCAGATTACGAAATGACCTTACGACGATCGCCAACAGACATGGCGTTAAATTCAAGCTCGTCGAGCTACCCGCAGGTCCGCCGGTGATGTCCACGGTTGTTGCGGCAGTCTACGGGGAACCAGATCAGAGTTATCAAAAAATAATCAACGCCGCCCAACAGGTTAAGACAAGAATGTCCAAAGAACCCGGTGTGGTTGATCTGGACGACTCCGTGGATGAGGATCAGGTCAAGTACCAGTTTGTCGTCGACAAGGCCAAGGCAGCGACACATGGGGTTAGCACAGCCGACATTGCGGCCACCATACGTCTTGCGTTGGCCGGCGAAAACGTTGGGATACTCGATTCGCCGAGAGATCGACAGGTAGTTCCCATCACGCTATGGATTTCCCGAGCTGATCGTTCAGGGCTGATGGATCTTTCGCAAATTTACGTTCGTGGACAATCAGGCGTGCGCTTACCGATCGCCGAGCTAGGCCATTGGGAGCGACAAATCGAGGATAAAACGATTTATCACAGAAATTTGAAACGGGTTGTATATGTGTTGGCTGAAATGGCTGGTAGGCCTCCTGTTGAGACAATCATCGACATACGCGCGGACCAGATTACGCCAGACAAATGGTTAACATTGACCTCCGAGGAAAAAAACGCCCCGCCCAGACCACTGGCAAAGCGGACCATGTTCCACAAGGGTGGGGGGCAGCCGTGGACTGTGCCACCAGGAATTTCAGTGAAGTGGTGGGACGAAGGGGAAATGCGGCTGACAATTAACATCTTTCGAGATCTTGGCGTTGGCTTCGCAGGCGCGTTGTTAATGATTTACATTGTTTTAAGCTACCA
>JBMFSZ010000067.1:0-11835 GCA_049967315.1 Desulfomonilaceae bacterium | reverse complement strand
TTCATACCTGCCGCAGGCTCATCTAGGAGTAACAAACTTGGTTCCAAAGCCAGGGCTCGAGCTATCTCAACTCTCCTCTGATCACCATAGGAAAGGGCGTTGGCCTGCACATTGGCGAGGTGTTGCATGTTCAAACGTCCCAGTAACTTCAGGGCCGCTTCACGAGAATTTCTTTCACCCGCTCCACTACGGGGCAGATGCAGCAATGTTTCAACTACTGTCCCGGCCTGTCTCAAATGATGACCCAGGATAACATTTTCAACTACGCAAAGATCTCCAAAAAGACGGATATTTTGAAAAGTACGCCCTATTCCTCTGGCTGCTATTTTATGAGGCGGTAGCCCGCTGATCAACTGTCCGTCCAGATATATCGCTCCCTCAGACAAGGCCCCCAAGCCACTTATAAGATTTATCAAGGTAGTCTTACCTGCCCCGTTAGGACCTATCAGGCCACATATAGTCCCTTTTGGCACTGAGAAAGAAACGTCTTCCAGCGCTTTTAGGCCGCCGAACGTACGGGTTACATTTTTGACTTCCAATAAGGGCATGGCTGATTCGTTTTTCATGTTACCTGCTTAAACCAACTGAATTTACGCCATACTGATCTCAGCGAAAAACTTCATATTTGCTTACCTGATTAATCGGGTTTAACGGGGATCTTCCTCAGAATGATGGATCAAATGGCCATGCTTCGCGCTAGGTCGATCCTCTGTTTCCGACCGGCCCCACCATCCATGAAAAAAGTCGACGAGGGATATTCCAAATGCGAGGATCAGCAAGACCAGCGGGAAGATAAATGATCGACAGCATGATTATCAGTCCGTTGACTATATCTCGCTGGTCCTTTAGAAAACGTAACACTTCCGGCAGAGATGTCAGCACTGTGGCCCCAAGTATAGGCCCTGCCCAGTGAGTCATCCCTCCCAATACAGCGAACGCAAGTATATCCACCCCTCTGCTGAAAACATAGTTATGCGGGTCAATAACCCGAACAATTGGAGCGCTCAAGGCGCCAGCGCCAGTTGCAATGGCAGAACCCAGGACGAACGCAAACAGTTTGTAGCGCGCTACATTTATGCCCAACGTGGAAGCGGCTGTCTCGTCTTGCCTGATAGACGCCAAAATCCGGCCGTAACGTGAATTATGCAGTGTTGCAAGAATGTATACAGCTACCAGACAATAAATTAGTATAGGCCAGGTTGTGTCAGGCAAACCAAAGATTACGGTCGGGGTTTTGTACGGCAGGGTTATCCCTTCAGCTCCGTTAAAGACTATCAGTTCCTTGTTTGTACTAAAAAGCCGAACTACCTTGTCGCCATTTAGGGCTATGATTCGAACTATCTCACCAAAACCAAGGGTGGCAATTGCAAGATAGATGTCACGCAGTCCGAGAGCCAGGATTCCAATTGGAAGCGCTAAAAAAGCTCCCAAAGAAATTGCCAGAATGAAACCAACGCTGAAAGGAATGTGCGTTTGAGTCTCAATAATGGCCACTGTGTAAGCCCCAATCGCCATAAATCCGGCGTTGGCCAAAGAGAGCAAACCTGTAGCAAGCGTAATGTAGATACTAAGTCCTAACGAAATGTTGATCAGGACAAAATTTATTGTTGTTATGTTGTTGCTGAGAAATTCAAACATGGGATTTCTGTATCTGTCGTGTAAATTTTTCAGGCGCGAACGCTTTTGCTGCGTCCAAAGATGCCACTAGGGCGTATAAGCAGTACCAATATCAGCAATGCAAAAACAAAAGCGTCACGGAAGCTACTGTCAATGTAGGCCACACTCATGACTCGTATCATGCCTACGAGAAATGCCGCTATGGCCGCGCCTCCTATGCTCCCCATTCCTCCAACGATTATTACGGTTAGGCCGGCCAATTCGACTTCTCCACCCATGTTAGGTTCCAGACGGTTAAAGGCCAACCCAAGAAGCACACCGGCCGCCCCTGCAAGAGCCCCTGAGATGAAAAACGTCTGTGCGATCACATAATCCACATTAATTCCAAGTAATCGGGACGTGCGTTCGCTCCATGCAATCGCTCGAATAGCTCGCCCCATCTGTGTCCGGTTGATGAGAAAACTCAACACGACCATGAGAGCCAAAGATAGGCCTAAAACCAGGGCCTGGATGGGCGAGATAACTGCATCCGCCGTAATATTGTAGGGTGTCACTGGAAAGAGATTCGCTGGAAACCGTGAGACCTGTGCTCCAAACTGGCTTATAGCAAGGCTGACAAGGATAAATGTGGCCCCTATTGATGAAATCATTGGAGCTAGATGGGGAACTTCTCTTGTACGCAAGGGCTTCATGCTTCTATAGTCTTGCACAAATCCCACCAACATTACCAAAACCGCCACGATTATGACGCCCCATCTGATTTCCGGCGATATGGCGCCAACTGCGCCAAAAAGGAAGAGAATGAATCCAACCCACAGTATCAAGCCTCCAGACGTCAAAGATCTGAGAGGTTTGAACGCCAGTCGATCAAGCATTACCGCTAAAAATCCTGCCCCTACCATTGCGACGGGGATTGCATACCAGATCGGCCAATTCAACTTTGTTACGCAGAGGAAAGCGAAGAATGCTCCCCACATAAACGTGGCGCCTTGAGCAAGATTAATGATGTCCAGAACACCGAATACCAAGGTGTAACCCATGGCAAATAGGGCAAGCGCTGCGCCTTGCCACAAGCCGTTAATTAACTGCTGAGGAAGATCCGACATGAACGAACCTGAGTTTTAAAGGTTGAAAGCCGGAACGAGCCCCGGCTTTTCGTGTGTCATAATTGAAAAGACTATTTAAATAGCACGAACTGACCATTTTTGATGATCTGAACCACTGGCTTGTGCACCGGTTCGCGGCGTTCATCAAAGGAAAACTTCCCGAGCACAGTATCCATATCCTTGATTTTAGCCATCGCATCGCGAATGGCGATTGGATTGCTTGAACCGGCATTCTTTATGGCATTAGCAAGAATGTAAACTCCAGTATACGCTTGGGCAGCGAACTGATCAGGATTGGAACCATATTTTTTGTGGTAGGCTTCAACAAAGGCCTTGTTACCTGGAGTATCATTAGTGATTAGCCACGCTGCGCCAGTGATAGCCCCTTCTGCAGCCGGACCAGCCAACTGTGCCAATTTGGGGGAATTGAATCCATTACCGCCAATAATGGGGACTGATGCAGGAATGCCTAACTGACGAGCTTGGCTCACTATGCTCGCAGCTTCTTCAGCCAGCGCCGACACTATAATAGCATCTGGCTTCAATCCCTTGATTTTAGTGAGTTGCGCAGAGAAATCACTATCTTTTTTGTTGAAAGTTTCAGTGGCTACAATTTGAATACCTTGGTCATTAAGGGCTTTTTTGAATGCGTCGTAGCCACCTTTTGTAAAAACATCATCATTCCCATAAAGTACGGCTACTTTCTTATATCCGAACTTATTTTTGGTCTCTTTTATGGTGTTAGGTTGCACCAACATCTCAGGTAGACTGTCACGGAAAATGAAATCACCCATCTCGACAATCCCTCCTGCAGTGTTTGATACGGCTAGAACCGGAATTTTAGCTGCTTGAGCTATCGGGTCCGCGGCTTTGGCTGAATTGGAAAGCGTCGGCCCCAAAATTGCCACAACCTTGTATTCCTTGATGAGCTTGTCAAAGGCGGTAATGGCTCCTTCCTTGGTGGAGCGATCATCCTCTGTAATGAGTTTGATTTTTGCGGATCCGAGCATTCCTGATTTGTTGATCTGTTCAACTGCGAGTTCTGAGGCGTTTTTCTGCCATGGTCCATAAACTGCGGCGTCACCAGTTAGGGACCAGACTGCCCCAATAGGAATTTCTCCCTTGAGGGCGCTTTGCGGAGCAGCGTTGACTGCGGCGCTATCAAGACCGGAATAAGCGCCGAATAGTACGATAAAAATGGTCAGGAATAAAAAAGAACGCGCCTTCATGTCTCAAGCCTCCAATTTGAATGTGTTTTTTCAAAGACCGATATTCACCGTCGGTTCTTTTAATTCTCAAAAAAGTATTAGGAGAAGTTATTAAAGGAATTGTGGATCAAGCTTGCGTTAATACATAACTCAAACGGTCATTGTCAAGGTCGACAACTTTAAGCCGTACTTTCATGCCCGGTTTGATGTTTTCCTCTGAAATAGATTTGTCCAGCCGTCCAAATACTTTGGCCCCATCCTCAAACTGTGCGACTCCCAAGGTATAAGGAACATCCTTTTCAAACCCGGCCGGCGCGTACATCGCCGTAGTAAAAGTGATCAAATCACCCACCCCAGTTATGCCGAACCATTCCATTTCTTCCCCTAGGCATAAATTGCAGTCACCACGAGGTGGAAAGAATTTTGCGCCACACGACTTGCAAACTGTTCCGCAGACTTTTCCTTCTTTGAGAAGGTCAACAAATTTATCAGTTTTGGTTGTCGACGTAAAACTTACGATACCGAATTGTTCAAATCCCATGCGTTCCTCCGAATTTTTTCCCAATCGGTTCACATTGTAGTCACGTTAATGGACACCCACGGTGTCAACCGGTTATTTTCAGCTCGGACCAAATCTGCGAGAGAATTCGACCTTCCACCTTGAATTCGGAGATTCCTTGATTCCCGAAAAAATTTTGCGGCAAACGGTCTCCGTTACCTTTTTTTCAGCATTGTCGCTCGTCGTCTCAAACTCGCTGACTTTTTCCTCGTCAGGTTTATCCTTCAAAGCTTCCTCTCGGAAAATGACTAAATTTAACCGGTCCAAATTAATCTACACTAAATATACTTACGTTCCCATAGATTCCGACGCCCCCGATATTGTGGACCAATCCAATCTTTGGGTTAGGAACCTGCATGGGGCCCGCTTCACCACGAAGTTGAAGAACTATTGTCCGAATCTGCGAACCGCCTGTTGCGCCAATCGGATGCCCTTTAGACAGCAATCCTCCATCAACATTGACGGGAATTCGACCATCCTTATAAGTTTCCTTATTTCTTATTAACTCTTTTCCTTTGCCTGGCTCCGCAAACCCAAGGTCCTCATAAGCCATCATCTCCGCAATTGTGAAACAATCGTGGACCTCTGCCACATTGATGTCCTTAGGCCCTACGCCGGCCATGTCATAAGCCCTGCGCGCCGCCACTTGGGCGCATTTTAGACCGCTAAAAGTATCACGGCCCGCCATGTTTATAGGAGCCGTAGCCATCCCTAGCCCTCGAACCCACACGGGCTTTTCACACAAGTCCCCAGCCTTCTCTTCAGAGGCGAGAATCACGCACGATGATCCATCAGCGTTTGCGCAACAATCCATCATTTTTAAAGGAGTAGCAATATATTTTGGTTCCATTATCTTGTCGAGAGTGAGCGATTTCCGAAACACCGCCTTGTCGTTAATCACACCGTATGTTGAGGATTTAAGACGAATCAAACCAAGGTCCTCTTCCGTTGTACCGTATTTTTCAAAATGACCTCGGGCGTGCATTGCGTAGTATGCTGGCATCATGGTGCCAAATGGAGCTTCCCATTGAATGTCCGCGCCTCTACCCATCCTTTCCTGCGATTCGGCTGAAGAGATCTCTGACATTTTCTGAAACCCAACCACCATGACAACATCGTGAAGACCCGAGGCTATTAAGGCATATGCGGTTCGCAATCCGCTAGAACTCGAAGAGCATACGCTTTCAACATAAAAAGTCGGCTGTGGATTCAAACCCAAATATTCCGCAATAAGCCCCGCTGGAGTCCTTTGCCTATCATACTCAGGAGCCGAACAAACAACGGAAGCGTCAATCTGTTCCGTTTTAATCACTGATCCCTGCAGAGCGTCTCTGAAAGCTTCAAAAGCGAGTTCACGAATTGATCCAGGATATGAACGGACAAACGCGCTTTGTCCTGCCGCTACGATCCCCACCTTTGGCATTGAATCCTCCTCCTCCAAGAACCTTTGCTAACTGATCAATTTTTGCATGTTACCACACCAACTGCACCGTAGCAATCTTCTGGCGCGCAATTTTGTGGGAAACTCCTTGATCAAAGCTGCTGTCTCTGGTAAATCTGAAAAAACACGCGGAGGAAATTTTACTCTAACTCTTGAAAAATTAAGAACCTGTTATTTCCCATTCAGAAGGGAGTATTGTGAATGGAAATAAAGAGAATTGGCGTAATAGGCGCTGGGCTCATGGGTGGGGGTATTGCCCAGGTAGCGGCCCAGAGCGGTTTCCAGGTTAATCTTATGGACGTCGAGGAAAGATTCATAGCCAAGGGCATAGCGACCATCGAAAAAAACCTCAAACGTCAAGTAGATAAAGGCGTCATACAGGGCCACGAGTCTGAAGCAATTCGAGGCCGCATTACTACGTGTCTCAGTTTGGCGGAATTGGTGAAAGACGTCAACATGACGATCGAGGCGGTAATAGAAAACCTTGATCTCAAGAAAAAAGTTTACAAGGAACTCGGTTCCTTGGCTGCCCCTGAAGTTATATTCGCGTCAAACACATCTGCGTTGAGTATTACCGAAATGGCTAGCGTAACTGGCCGACCGGACAAATTTATCGGCATGCATTTTTTTAATCCCGTACCAGTAATGAAGCTGGTCGAACTCATACGAGGCTATGGGACTGCGGATGAAACTGTTAACATAACCAGAGAAGTAGCCCATAAAATGGGAAAGACAGCCATAGAAGTTCTGGAAGCCCCTGGCTTTGTCGTTAATAGAATATTGGTGCCCATGGTTATTGAGGCGATTTGTGTTTTACAGGAAGGGTTGGCCAGCGCCGCTGAGATAGACGAAGGGATGAAGCTGGGAGCTAACCATCCTATGGGACCTCTCGCCCTGGCTGATCTTGTCGGTTTGGACACACTGCTGAGCGTGCAACAACATCTTTATGAAGAATTCGGCGACCCCAAATATAGGCCACCAGTGTTGTTAAAGAAGATGGTACGAGCAGGCCAATTAGGTAGAAAAACAGGCAAGGGATTTTATGATTACTCGTAATTGAAAAAAGTCATTCTCGGAGGGAAGTATGGAAGAAATGGATCGCTTCGGATTAACCGAAGAAGAACAGATGCTTCAGGATATGGTACGTCGTCTGGCCCGGGAAAAGGTAGCTCCTACGGCTGAAGAGAGGGACAAAAAAGGCGAATATCCATATGATATGCTGGAGCTTTTGAGAGAAAATGGCCTCATGGGCGTGGACTTTCCTGAAGCTTACGGTGGCATGGAAGCTGGAATGCTGGCCCATTGTATAGTCGTGGAAGAACTTGCCAAAGCCGACGCTTCTGTTGCCCTGATTCCTTCAGTCCAGGAACTGGGATCTCTTCCAATAATCCTGGCGGCGAACGATGCTCAAAAGGAAAAATACCTCAGGCCACTTAGTTCAGGGGAAAAGACTGCCGCTTTCGGACTCACTGAATCCAAAGGTGGCTCAGATGTCGCAGCGCTTAAGACCCGCGCAGTCAAGAAAGGTGACAAATATATCCTCAATGGTTCCAAAATGTGGATAACCAATGGGGGAATCGCTGACACATTCAGCGTTTACGCCGTGACCGATCCGGACGTGCCATCTTATAAAGGGGCCAGTGTCTTCATCGTTGAGAAAGGTTGGCCTGGTTTCTCTATTGGCAAGAAAGAAAGCAAACTTGGAATCAGGTCTTCTGATACCAGAGAGCTTGTATTTGAGGACGTCGAAGTCCCGGTGGAAAACCGTCTTGGTGAAGAGGGAATGGGATTTCATATAATGATGAAAACCCTTGATTTCAGCCGTCCGTCGGTGGCGGCCCAAGCTCTGGGAATCGCCGCAGGGGCCTTCGAGTACGCGACGCAATACGCCAAGGAAAGGGTATCGTTTGGCAAGCCCATAATCAAGCATCAGGCAATCGCTTTCAAACTGGCTGATATGGCTATGAAGACTACTGCCGCACGAATGCTCCTCTGGAAAACATGCTCACTTCTGGATAAGGTAGGTAAAGATATGTCCAGAATCCCACCGGAAACCATAAGGCACTCATCTATGTCAAAGGCATTTTGCTCGGATGTAGCTATGTGGACGACAGTGGAAGCGGTTCAGGTGCTGGGAGGCTTTGGATACAGCACCGAATATCCCGTTGAGCGCATGATGAGGGACGCCAAAATCACCCAGATTTATGAAGGGACAAATGAGATTCAGCGTCTTGTAATTTCCGGAACATTGTAGAATACCACGGCGTTTTCTAGCTAGTAGCTAAGGAATAGGAGGCGTCTTAATGACGCCTTCTGTTTTTGGATATCCTGTTCAGGGGAAAATTATGGATGATATAATTTTTAAACCGATAGGACTTATAAGAACACAGTTCGTGGATATTGAAGGAATGCCCATACAGTCAGTAGGGGCCGAGGGAAACCAGGGAATTGTGGAATTGCATCCCGAATATGTGATGGGTCTTCAGGATATTGAAGGCTACTCGCATCTGATCCTGATATACCAATTTCACCTGTCCAAGGATTACGATTTGCTGGTCAGACCATTTCTCGACAGTCAGTTACGCGGGGTTTTTTCAACCAGAGCCCCAAGACGCCCAAATCCTATCGGGCTGTCGACAGTAAGGTTGCTGGCAGTGAAAGGCAACATACTGGAAATTGAGGGTGTGGACATTGTCGATAAAACTCCTCTTCTTGACATAAAGCCGTTCGTTTCTCATTTCGACAATCGCTACGATACTAAAAATGGCTGGCTATCAGACAAGCAGGTTGAAGCCCGCCTTAAAAGATCTGATGGTAGATTCGGAGGAGGTTCGGAATAATTCTTTTCGGTGAGTCTTAGGACTAACCTTCAGCGGCTTTTGGCGGGCATACCTGACCAAAATTAGCGGCTTAACTTAGTAAAAAAAGGACTGAATACCGTGGAGAAGGAAACCGGTAAGCGCCAGAGCAACTAGAATATGGGGCACAACCTCAATTAATCTCCTACTGATCTGAGTGGGAGTTCTGCCTTTACTCAACCGGTAACTTATCACAATAGCGCCTAACGCTCCGATCAGCACAAGCGCCTGTTGCGCAAATAGAATCCAGGCTGGTGGAACCGTGATAACCATTCGTTCAAAAATGCTGAAATGAAATGTCTGCCACAATACGATAGGAAAGTAAACTCCCATATTTATTAGATAATATAAATGATAGGCCATAAATCCGGTCATAACCAGGGGCAGCAGAGCCAGTCCGTACCGGGCAAAATTTTCCTTTGTTGTCTCTCCAGAAACTTGAGAAGAAATCATGGCGGCCACAAAAGTGAGGGCATTGGCGGAAAGTATCACAAACGTGAAGAAAATCGTGAAGACCACTATTTCTGGCAAATCAAGGAATAAATGATAAAATCGGTCGTAAAGGGAACCGGTCTCAAGTAACTCACTTAACAGCCCACCATACATACTTATAACTAGAAACGAGGTAATGGCTCCAAACTGTCTCATTTCCCAAATTTCCCTGCCCGGTATTCGCAGGTTGAGATTCATGGCGCCGTGGGGACAGTTTTTCACACAATTTCCACATAGCTTACAGAATCGGTTGCTTCTCAATGAAGGCGCCATCTGACCAAACGGGCATCCTTCACAAGATTTAGAACCAACATAACATTCGTTAGTTGAACACTGACTAGCGCACACATTCCGATCGG
Source organism: Desulfomonilaceae bacterium (assembly GCA_049967315.1). Classification (GTDB taxonomy): domain Bacteria; phylum Desulfobacterota; class Desulfomonilia; order Desulfomonilales; family Desulfomonilaceae; genus CAJBEZ01. The sequence goes on along the minus strand of JBMFSZ010000067.1, from coordinate 2,195 downwards.
CTCTAAGCTCGAAAGGAGAAACCTTTGCCAGTACCCCCATCATTCCACCCAAGGGGCAGAGGTACCGGCACCAGGATTGCCGTTCGAACACTATCGAGAAAAACACTGCCATAAGCATGATGCTTAACAGCAGCAAGCCGGTATTAAACGGAGAAGAGCGAAGATCCGTAGCAATTTCAAGCCAAATTATGAACATGGCGGATATCGCGATAATCCAGTCGCTCTTCTGCTTTAAAAAAGCTGGAAAAGGAATGTTTAACGAGATTACTTTCTTGGCGAGATGACCAATTGCCCCCATAGGGCAAAGTGAGCACCAGAACCTCGCCCAAATGAAAGCGCCGAATATCATGGTGGGCCACCCAACAGCCCAACTGAATAACGCTCCTACGTTAGAAGAAGGATTAGCCGGCCCAAGGAACAAAAGAATCAATAAGATGAAAAAGAAGGGGGCAGCGGCGCTTTGAAAAATAACCGGAAACAGTGGGCTTTTGACGGCCCTTAATATTGTGGGTGACCGTAAAAGATTGATCTTGCCATCAGCCTCAATTCTCCGGAGATCAAAATATATGTCTTGAGGCCTAATTATACCGTCGGCGGATATCAGGACGGCCCTTTTAAGAGTGGTCGCCAACTCCCTGTCATTGCCTGGCCAGGAATATCCTACGAGTGTTTTAATAGTTTCCTTTGGTAATTTAGTAATTTCTTTATGAAGTTCCTGACCGTATTTGGTCACATAATGAGTTACCAACCCCGGGATTTCTTTTCTTCTGTGACGCAGCGGTGGAACGTGTATGGAGTGTTCGAGCATCCAATGGAGCAGCGGATGTTTTTCGGCGGAGATTTCAGATGCGTCAAGGTTAGTGGTTCCAATTATCCGAGTATCACAGTTTTGATAACCGACTCCCCCAACTTTCTTAAATTTTCCATTTTTAAGTGTAAATAACAGCCGGTTCTGCATCAGGAGAGTTAGCCTCTCCATTCCTCGAACCAGGAGCGTGCCTTCCTCCGTGAGTTCCAGATACCCAGGAGTTTCGATTCTACCCTGGCCTTCTCTGCGTGTCTCAGTCCCAAAGAAAAGCTTCATCTGTTGTTCCGTAGGATCAACGGTCTCTTCCGGAAGCTCACAATAATTCAGAGAATTTTCAGCCGAAGCTATTGGCCGCAGTAAATCCAGGAACAGAAATACACGTTGATGATGGGGGGCCATCTTGTACATCGCATGTGCGAGAAATTCCTTACCCACCCCAGTTTCACCAGTAATAAGAACTGGCCAGTTAGATAACGCCAATTCCTCAAGTTTGCGACCGACCCTGCGCCTAACCGTCTCACCTACAAAATAATCCGGGAAAAAATGATCTTCACGACTGATTATGTTTTGGAGAGCCCGTTTCTTGCGAGCATTCCTGTAGACACTTTGGTCCAGCCTGATGACCTTTCGCGCAAGGTTTTTAAGCACTGAAACCATGAAATCCGGGTTGGATTTCAAAACATTTTCAAAATCAGTAGCAAGAATTTCGAGGACAGTACAATCCCCATCAGCGATCACTTCGGAATTAGTAGGTGTAGGGAGTCCCGTGAGAAAACTGATCTCTCCTACGAGGTCACCAGCGGAGAGATTGTCAACCTGAATATCGGGACCATCCTGGTCATGCGCGATAATTTGCGCCTTCCCAGAGATAATGAAACGAATCTTTTCCCCTGAGTCACCGGATGAAACTATGAGCTCACCCCTTCTGAAATCGCGCAAAACTCCTAACTCCCAAAGCTGAGAGCGTACCTGTTCGGGCCACTCTATAAAGGGATCTCTAAAATCAGGGGCGCCTAGTTGGTTTGCGGTCTGTTCCTGCATATTGCGCAATTTAATTCGAGTTGGACAAATTTTCCAACATTTGGATAATCATTTTCCTTCAATGTTAAGCTTATATCTCCCTTCCCGGATTCTCAATATAGAAAAGTGGGATGATCTAGAAACTCCTGTAAACTATCAGACTTCGGCTTTATGATTCAAACTTGAAAGATTTATCCGGAATCTAGTTATGACGTCTCTTTTCACGCCGGTTATGACCTTCATAGAACCTTTGTAAAATTAAATCCTGCGAGAGGATTAAGAGGTTCAATCTGGCGTCTTTTCGAGAAGGGATAACTATATATGATTGTAATCACATCGAAACGAAATACGTCAAATAAAACTCACC
>JBMFSZ010000066.1:0-11875 GCA_049967315.1 Desulfomonilaceae bacterium | reverse complement strand
ATTTGATCCACATCAACAAACTCTCTTTGGGGCGGTTTCTTGAAATAGTCCCTTCTGCAGGGAACATGTTCCTGATAGTTGTCTCAGCGCTTTGCGTATTTCTCGGCCTGATTCTGATGGCGATCAGGTTAAGATTGTTTCTCAGACTCCAGGATTTTGAGATTCCTTTTGCGGCGATATTAAATCTTACTTTGATAGGATCGCTGGTTGGGACAATTTTGCCAGGTCCAGTGGGAGGCGATGTCGCCAAAGGGGGGTTTTTATGGATGAAAGTTTCTTCTGGACGTGGCGCCGCTATTGGCGCTCTGCTGGTTGATCGGGTCGTTGGTCTTTACTCACTGCTTTTACTTGGGGCTTTTGGAATGTTGATCATGCTTGCAACCTCCAAGAATGTTCCGATGAACATGGTTTTCTTTTTAATACCAATTGGAGCCATTTTGGGCGCAATTTTCCTTGCAGTTGGCTCCACTGAATTTGCAAGAACAAGAATATTTCCGGGACTTTTGATTATTCTCCCAACGAGGGTTTCGTCATTTGTTGAAGCATGCTTGCGATGTCTGGCCCAACCGTGGGATATTTTGTATGCGATTGCGCTTTCCCTCATGAATCATGTTCTAGTATTGGTGAGCTTTGTGGTGGCGGCTAGGCTGATCGGCAATTCCCTGCCCATTTCACAGCATTTCGGGATTGATCCCATTGCCATGACGCTAAACGCTATCCCTATTACTCCTGGTGGTATTGGTGTGGCGGAAGCGTCTTTTTCTTTTCTATTTCAGGTTTTGGGATCGGGAGATGGGGCGTTCATAGGCTTGCTGGGTCGATCTATCCAGTATTTCGTGTTCATAATCGCCGGCGTGCCTGCCCTGTTATCCGTACTGGCGAAAACAGGGCAAAAATTTTCACGGGAAACAGTATTGGAGGAATGAATATATGTCAGAGTTCCCACGGAACCTCGATGGGCCTATAATCATTCTCGGAGGAGGACCGACTGGACTCGGCGCAGCTTATTTGCTGACCGTGGCAAATTGCAAGGACTGGCTGCTATACGAAGGTGACGACGATGTGGGAGGTCTTGCCAGAAGTTTCTGTGACGGTAATGGCTACACATGGGACATCGGCGGTCATGTCGTTTTTTCTCATTACGATTCATTCACGAGGCTTTTGGACAAATTGGCTGAGCCTTCCGAATGGCTGTTGCATGAGCGGGAAAGTTGGATAAGAATCCTTAGCCAATGGGTCCCATACCCTTTTCAGAACAACATTCATCGGTTACCACCGAAGTTTGCTTCTAGGTGCCTCGAAGGACTTATTGAAGCGACTCTCAAAAACTCGGACAGACCCAAGACAAATTTTGAAGATTTTATGGTCAGCGTATTTGGACATGGAATAGCAGACCTGTTCATGCGGCCTTACAATTACAAAGTGTGGGCTTATCCCGCAACGGAAATGATAGCCTCCTGGACGGGGGATCGTGTCGCTACCCCAGACTTAAAGAGAGTAGCGCGAAATCTTGCAGAAGCGACTGATGACGTATCGTGGGGTCCCAACAACACTTTTCGTTTTCCGAGGTTCGGTGGCACTGGATCAATCTGGCAATCACTTGCATCCAGGTTGCCTTCAGAAAGACTGATTATGAATCATGAAGCAGTTGAATTGGATATCGACGCACGGGTTATCAGATTTGCAAACGGAACTGAACAGAAGTTCGGAATTCTTATCTCTTCAATCCCATTAGATTTGTTGGTCAAGTTTTCTCGAAACAAAGACATGATGGCGATCGCGTCCGGATTGATGCGCTCCGCTGTCAATGTAGTCGGTGTAGCCTTAAAGGGCGCTCCGAACAGCGAGTTGGCGTCGAAGTGCTGGATGTATTTCCCGGAGAGCCATACGCCGTTTTATCGTGTAACTCATTTTAGTCATTACAGTCCAAACAATGTGCCTGATATTGGGAAGCAGTGGTCATTGATGGCGGAAATATCAGAATCTCCAGGTAAGCCTGTAAACCATGCGACACTTGTTGATGATACGATTAAGGGCCTGGCGATGGAGGGTTTGATTGAAGGCCCGAAACAAGTAATACATACATGGGATTTCAGGGCAGAATATGGATATCCTACTCCTTACAAGGGACGGGATGAAATTCTTGCAAAACTGCTCCTTCCGTTGGAACGGGTCGGAATTCTCTCTCGTGGCCGTTTTGGAGCATGGTTGTATGAAGTTGGTAACATGGACCATAGTTTCATGCAGGGATTCGAGGCAGCATGCCGAGCGCTGTTTGGCTCCCCCGAGTTTACTGTCTGGAATCCCCACGTAGTCAATCGGTCGCATCCATTGTTGGGTTGGGATCGATTGAATTGGCGGTTAATCTAAAAAAATATCGGGAATGACGGAATGTTTGGAAGTTCAGTTCTTATCATAATTATAATGGCTTCCATCTGTTTTCTAATTGGCGCAGCCGTAATCAGGCGGTCTTTCAAGAACGTGGAAAGTGATTTCAGGATTTACCTTGCCCCTGTGGTAGGATTGGCGATTCTTGTTTGTATAGCAACTTTTCACGGATGGCTTTACCCTTATTCCTGGAGGGTTTCTATTACAGAAATTGTAATTTTGGTGGCGTTTGCGCTTTGGTTGGAACGAAAGCGCCTACGGGAATATCCTCGTGACCTGATCACAGTCTTAATCCTTTCTCTGGGAATTTCATCGCCAATCTTAATTCCTATCCTCAAATTTGATTCATACAATCCTTTTACAGACAGTTTCACATACCTTGTGCATGGGCAATGGTTGCAGACACACTCATTCTCGGAGAATTTGTCGACATCAGGATATCACCCTGCTTTAACTCAAGTTTATTTGTATCAACAGGGTAAGCTCCGTATGGGGGCCTCATTCCTTTTAGGGTTGGTTCAATCGCTTTTTCGGCTCGAGTGGTCTTATTTGGCATATCCGGCCGTAACAGCCTTGGGGTTAATATCAGGAACATTCGCTGTTGGAGCGGCAGTGGCGAAAGTTTTTCCTAAACAAAAGCTAACACATATTTTTATAATTCTTTCCGCTGGAATATTTTTTAATGGCTTCAGTTATGGAGCGCTATGGGGATTTTTCCCACAAACCTTCGGACTGGCCCTTGCGACTGGATTTGTTGTTATACTAGGTTACCTGTTTGACGAATTTTCTCGATCATTCAGATGGATCGACCTTGTAAGGGCCTGTATTCCCGGCGCATTTGTCGGCGCTGCTCTAATTTATAGCTACAATGAAATTGTGCCATTTGTAGCGCTGTCGGCGCTGATTTATTTCTTCGGAGCAATTATCTTTTGCAGGGATCGTCTTTTGCGACAGTTGCTAATTGCAGGCGCCATGGGTCTGGTAATTGTGGGATTAGTCAATATCGAGTTGTTAAGACAGATTCACAACCAAAATATTTCGGCAATGGCTTCCTCGGCATCGACAACCCATCTGGGTTGGCCTGTACCATGGAATGTAGGCGAATTTCTGGCGCACGCTATGGGTATCCGACCAGCTTACTTCGGGCACCACTTTGAGATCATTGCCTCGCTCATAGCCATTGTTGCTTTCATCGGATTGTTTATAATCATTTTGTCTCTAGCCCGAAATAGGGCCATTTGGGAGCATTCTGTAGTTTCCTTAAGTTTGTGCGCCATATTGTCATTCCTGGTAGGGTTCATCTATTTCAGATACTGTGTTCCAAATCTCAGCCCAGAAGAAATAGGTCATTCTTTTTTTCAGTTCAAACTAGCCAAATGGTCAAGCACTTTTTTCGCAATCTTTATTGGCCTGGCTCTTGCTTCAATTATTGGCAAGGCAGGCTCGGTTGCGAAGCCCCTCTACATAGTATGGGCCATTTCAATTGTTGCAGCGCTGGGAATTCATTGGTTTGTCATTACAGATGGTATGACTCATAATTTTACTGAATCTGTTGGATCAAGACGCTCAGCTTTTTCCTGCCTTACAAGGCTGAGAGATCTGACTACCAAAGTCAGCGGGAAAGATGTCATTTATCTAAATTTTGGCCCCACACCTCAACATCAAAAATTACGGGAGATGGTGGCCTATGTGCTTTTTGACAGAAGACTGGCAGGGGATTACCGGGACGATGGTTATATTGCAGGAAGCCTGCCCGTTAATGAAAAGTGTATTCCCTATAAGGAGGCGAGTTGGGTTATTGACCATGTTGACAATAATTGTCTGAGTGTAAGCGCCGCTGGTGGAACGTGTGGTTATCTGTCCCTTAGAAAGGCCCCTAAACGACTTTTCCAGTTGGCTTCGATCGATGGGAGTTTCGACTCTAAAATTGGCAAAGAATCTTTATGGCGGTGTTCAAATGGTAAGCTAGTATTCAACTACAAGGTTATAGGGGACAACAGCAACTCTAAACCCAGGGTTTCTTTCTCCTACCGGTCTGATTTGAATACTAAACTGAACATAACAATCTCAGGAGAAAACAATCCATCATTTGCTGTCAACAGTGGGCCTGGGTGGACTAATTTTGTATCACCTCCAATTTCAATTGAAGGAGACCAATTAGGCATTTCTCTTGAGAATTCGGGTGAGGGTATTAGTGGAACGAATGACCATCCCGGTTTTTGCATAAAGCACATTGGATTTTCGGATGATAACGCATTTGCGCCGGCAGATTAAGGACAACAGGCCGCCATCCGGGACATGATTAATAAACGTCAGGAAAAGCTACTCTGGGTAGCTGTCATATCCGTAGTCCTCGTCCCTTTGATAATTCCATTGGGGCATGTCCTCGTTGATATCTTGAAATCCCCAACAATCTGGCACGAATCCGACAACGCTGGAATCGAATTAAATACCATTTCAGCTTTACATGGGCACCAATTGCTCGGTGTAGGTTCACGGTTCGAATGGAACCATCCTGGGCCAATATATTTCTATCTGATGGCCCCTGCTTATGCGTTGAGTGGAAGGAACGCCTCTGGACTTAGTACAGCCGCAACGATAATAGCGCTATTGGCTACGATTGGAACGCTAATTGTGGCGCGTGTGGGATGTAAGGACTCGTCTCAGACATTAGCCTGCCTTTCCGGGATACTCCTCGCCTTTTACCTGTGGTTGATTCCATTAAATAGCGTATGGAACCCACATGTCCTGTACGTGCCATTTGTTCTATTTCTGTTGCTGTGTAGCCTGCTTTGCATGGGCAAGACATGGGCATTACCAGGCACTGTTTTCGTAGGATCGTTCCTCATCCAGACCCATGTGGGCACAGCGCCCTGTGTTTTGGCTCTGTTTGGCGGTTGCCTTATAGTATGTTTCACCAGAGGTCTGAGGACTCGTCTGGGTTTCACTTGCGTGGTAGAAGGAAATTCAAAATTTTGGCTACTTTTTTCCCTGGTGATATTGATACTGGTCTGGTTTGCTCCTGTCCTGGAAGAATTGACGCATTCGCCTGGGAATTTGACAAAACTTTATCATTTCTTTGCCCGTAGGCAGGACAACCACAACCTGCTTGAAGCGGTTGCCGCTTTTTCGTTTCAGATTTCATGGTTAGGACTTTTGTTCCCGGACGATACCGGAGGCTTGATGTCCGGAAGGGAGCTGCAAGTCATCTCAATTGCTGTGGCAGCTACTCAATTTGTGTCACTGGTATTCGTATACCGGATCAATATACTTAAAAGACAGTACTTGAATGCTGCAATTGCCGGTACCACATTTATAGGTTCCTTTCTGGGCATCGTTAGCATCATTACCATTAAAGGGCCGATTTACGGTTACTTGATTAGCTGGATGTCTGGTTTTGGCCTGACTGCTTATGCAGTGACTTTGTCGGCTCTTGTTGATGGATTCATAGGCTATGCCAGGAATTTTTACCATGAGGCTGTTGGGTCGCGTTTCTCTGCCGGCGTGGCAATAATCCTGATTGTGGGTTGCGTATCAACGGTGTTGAGGGGTTTGTCAGACCTGCCGCAACGGCTGGCCGCACCATTTGAGCCAAGATGTTCCTCAGCCGAAGAACGGAAAATAAAAGAACTTTCAGAATGCCTGTTAAGCTATATTGCTAAGCAGAAAATCGCTCGACCCTTAATCCTTTGGGACCATGACAGATGGCCAACCGGGATAGGGGTAATTCTTCAACTGGCGAAATCGAAAAGAGCTTTTGGCCAGGAAGGACTGTTTGGAGACGATTACGCCGTTAATGGGAAAGAAGACGCTGTCATCGTCATCAAGGGGCATGTCGAAACGGTCAAATCCGGGTATAAACTGATCTGTAGTCACGCTATGCCCATAAAACCCAATCACGATCAGTTTTATGGGGACTCTTTCATTTATATTAAAGTTTTTCCCTAATCTGCTGGAGCCGTTCAACAATCTTCACGCCTGTTGTGTCAGGGCTAAAATTGTCCTGTATATCGCAGCGCCCCTTATCTCCAACCTGGCGACAAAGTTCAGGGTTGTACGCGAGCTTCCTCATGATTGCGGCTGTGTCCTCAACTTTTGGGTTTGCCCAGACTGTTCCCTTGGGATAAGGTGTAGCGTAATGATCGAGCATTACCATATCATAAGCTACCGGAAAAGAATTGTTAGCGTTCATGAAGTCCATGTTCGCAGACCAGCCGGTGGCTACTACGGGTTTGCCTAGCGCCATGGCCTCGGCTATAGGCAGGCCGAAACCTTCGGCCCTGTGGAGACTCACAAGGCAATCCGAACTTTTAATCAGTGAGTATAGTTGCGGGCGATCGAGAAACTTGTCTACTACGATAATACGGGGATCTTTTCGGCATGCGTCAATGAGTCTTTTGGAAAGGCCATTCCGACCTTGTCCCATCGTCTTGACTACGAGAAAAACTTTTTTGTCGTCAGGGCCAAACGCTCTTTGGAAGGCTTCAATCACGCCGAAGGGATTTTTCCTTTCGGGTCGGCTAAAAAAATCTATCATCGTTATGAACAAAAATCCCTGTTCAGGGAGGCCCAGTTCCTTTCTGCCAACGTTGGGCTCAGGGTCAACCGGCGCCACATTTAATGGAATTCTTGTTACCGGTTTCGAAATTTTGCTCTCCATCACAGATTTACAAAATGATGAACCCACCCATATTTCGTCAAACAGTTCTGATGCTGTTACCCAATAATCCGGTAGATTGTTGGTTTCCCAAAACCAGAAACCTATGTTGTATGCGCTGGACAGGTAGCAGGACATGATTTCAGGATCGAGTAGGCTTATCAGGCGGTCAGGATTTAAATGAAAAACACTGACATCAAAAGTGTGGTCTTCAAAGTCTGAAAAAGACACGGAGTTGTCGACAGAGTGTGTCCTGAGAAATATTTCATGAGTGTGGACCGGTAAGCGGACAGCGTTTGCCGCTCTAATGGTGGAGCGCGCGGCTTCTCCAAGGCCTAGACCTGCGGACAGGAACCCGATTACATTCAACCCGGAATTTGATCCAGTTATAATAACACGGGAGCCACTCTCAAGTGTCAATTTTTTAGCCACGGTTCCGACCCTGCGTCTGAGGCGATAAGAGTCCAGACGTTGCCTGATACTTCCCGGGATCAGTTGATAAAGTCTTCTAAAGGTGTCAGAAATATTGGGCATGGTTAGCCACGATGAATCCTAAATTTATCTAAAAACTGTTTGAGGGCATTATACACTGGTTGGCCCGGGTATGTCATTGTAATTGCTGATACGTAATTGCGAATGTCCACAGTAGGGTCAATGAATACCACTCATCAATAGACATCCATGAACATATTCCATTACGTTTTGTGGTATATTCTGCTAGTATGATTTTTCAATTTATAGCCAATACAGCCATCCGGATCCGTTAGAATTGTGTAAAGCATGACTTTAAATGACTTACTTGTAATTTCAGGTCGACAGATCTACCGGATGAAACGGCGCTACCGAGGCCCACTAATTGGCGCTACAGTTGGTGTGGCAGCGCTTATTGTGGTGGTGACCCTTGGTGATCTTATGCAGAAAGCCATTGGCAGTAACCTTTCTGTGCTCGGCGGGGCCACAATAATCAAGGCGACAATTCTCCTCGAAAAAACCGATTACAATGACGATCCCAGACGATTCAACGATGAGGATATGGAAATGTTGAGGAAAATCCCCGGGGTAGTCACTGTCGCGGCAAGTGTATATTCATGGTGGCCGAAACGGCTCGATTTTACAGCTTCCTACCTTGGTAATGAATATGAGCGAGTGCGCATAATGGGGATTGACCCTGCTTTTTTTGACCTAACAGCTTTCCTGCCAATGGCTCAGGGGCGCAAGTTTACAGCGGATGATGTGAAACATGTCCGGAATGTCTGCATAATTGGTAATGACATTAAAAAATGGTTTTTCAAGAAAAAGGAATCACCTTTGGGAAAGAAGATTCTGGTTGGCGAAATTTACTGCGAAACAGTTGGTGTTCTGGGAAGACCTGACAATTATCTTCTTGATCAAACGATTTTATTGCCTATAAGCACAGCGAGAATGAAAATTGCGGGTATGGGGGCGGTGAGACGATTGTCCATCCTGCCGACCGACATTTATACAGTGGGCGCCATAGCTGATCGTGTGAGGGAAGAGTTGAGAGCCCGAAGGCCGACCTATCCCTATCAGGTGCTGTATGACAAGGAGCGTGTGGGCATAATCTTGACAATCCTGAATGTTTTTACTTTATTTGTATATACAGCGGTGGTGGCTACGCTGATTCTTAGCGGGGTAGGGGTAGCCAATGTAATGCTTGCAACTGTCCGGGAACGCACTCCCGAGATAGGATTGAGAAAAGCGGTAGGAGCGACAAATTTTGAGATCGCCATCCAGTTTTTGTCGGAGTCTTTGTTGATAAGTGTGGTCAGTTCGATATTTGGTGTTTTAATTGGGACAGCCATAGCCCTTATTGTTTCATTACTGGCATTGCACGGCGGGCTTGAACTCCGAATGTACATCACGGCTGTTTTGGTGGCCGTTTCTACCTGCGCTGTTTCAGGTCTCCTGGCTGGTGTCGTGCCGGCACGTACGGCGGCCCGCCTTGATCCGATTATCGCTCTACGCTCAGAATAGTTTCCTACCTCGAGGGGTGTTGGGGAGTCTGGATGACACTTGAAGATAGGATCGATGTCTCACTGAGGATGGTGCGCCGCAACTGGGTGAGGTACAAAACCGTTTTCATAGCTATCGCGATCGGCACAGTCGGGTTTATAATCGTGCGGACACTCGGTGACGCTGTTGACAAAAGGGTGACAGGAAATCTGGAATTAATAGGTGAGGTTACTATCCTGTCAGCCCAGTTCGAGGACCGCAGGGACAAATGGCACCACGGTGAGTACTATTTACGGGACGCGGGGCGTTTGAGGAAGTTGCCGCACGTTGTGGACGTGGCTCCAATCAGGAACACTGATCGCATACTCAAGGCCTGGCAGGGAAACAACAAGGCTGAGGGGGTCCAGGTAACCTGTGTCGATCCACACTATTGGAACACAATATCACCATATCTGGAAACTGGCCGCCTGATAGACGCGACTGACATGGCACGATACGCAAAAGTGTGCGTCATCTCCGGTCAGATGGTAAAGGAACTGTTTGGTGGCGTCAATCCCATCGGCAAGCAACTTATGGTTGCAGGATATCCATATTCGGTTGTTGGAACACTTGGTGGCCCTGACAACCCGGAAATTGCGCGATCGATCTTTGTGCCGCTATCTCTGGCCATGCATCATCTGGGTCAAATAAGACAGTTCACGAGATTTAACATCCGTGTTGATGTTCCGGAAAACGCGAGTGCGGTCAGAAAACAGGCGGAGGAAGTCCTGAGGCGGGCACACCCGGAATTTGCCGACAGCATATTTGTAAGATGCTACGATTCACGCCTGGACCGGGTAAATTTCGTACGTCTTGTTGTCAAGATTTTCATATACCTGGCATTGATTGTAATCTTTATTCTTGGGAAGATCGGTTTGACCAATGTCATGCTTGGAGCCATTCAGGAACGCCGACGGGAAATAGGGCTTCGCAAGGCTCTTGGAGCCACCGACGAGGAGATCAGGTTTCAGTTTGTGCTTGAATCCCTGATTGTGAGCGTAGGATCGGGCCTGGTGGGCGCGGTTGTGGGGCTTACCATGGTTTTAATTCTACACGCCGGCCTGGGGATAGAAATCTCGGCCAGTATCCTCATGGGCAGTATTTTTATGGACCTGATTTTCACTATAACGATTGGTGTTGCAGCAGGTTTTTATCCATCGCGGGAGGCGAGCCGTATGGATGTCGTTAACGCCATGAGAGTTGACTGAGCTGGTTTGACAAAACGGGAATTTTAAGGTGTAGTTGTTCCACATAGTTATTGGAACATGATTGCTGGCCCATTGACCAGATGTGCATGTACTGTTAGGCTGATCATAGTTAGACAAAAGTCATAATGTGTAAATAGACCGATGCTGAATACTCTCAAGATCTTTAATGAACTTAAACAAACCATGGATCCGGCCGCGGCTGAAAAGATCGTGGACGTTATAGGGTCTATCTATGACGAGCTCAAAAACTCGGTCACTAAAAGTGAGTTCAATGAACTTAAAGTAGTGGTGGGTGAGCTAGCAGAAGCGCAGAAAAAGACAGAATTCAGGCTTGGCAAGCTCACAGAACGAGTGGAAGAGTTGGCGGAAGCCCAGAAACGTACCGAAACTCGCGTCGAAGAATTGGTTGAAGCCCAAAAACGTACTGAAATACGTCTCGAAGAGCTTGCTGAGGCTCAGAAGCGTACGGAGGCCCGAGTCGACGAGTTGGCGGAAGCCCAGAAACGTACTGAAATTCGCATGGAGGAACTCGCTGAGGCTCAGAAAGTTACCGAGGTTAAGCTGGCACAGTTGACTGTCCGTATGGATGAACTTACGGCGAATGTCTCACGGCTTGAACTCAAGGTCGAGGACCTTGTAGGAGAAATGAAGCAGGTGAAGATCGATGTCAAAAGCATGAGACAAGAAATAGGAGGTATTTCACATGCTGTGGGGTACGGTCTCGAGGACAGCTCTTATTTGAAACTGCCACCTGTCCTCAAGCGTGATCATTCAATCGTTATGAAAGGTCCGTTGAAGAGAGGTTTTCTCGAAGCAGGGCCGAATAAATACATCGAAATAAATATCTGGGGGCATGGAGAACGTGACGGAAAATCCATAGAAATTGTCGGCGAAGCAAAGACTCAACTTAAAAAACGCGATATTGACAAATTCCTCCAGACGCTAAAGGCTCTGGAGCCTCACATCAGCCGAACTATCTTTCCTTTGTGTGTCACATACCATACATCTCCAGCAATCGAGCAATATTCAAAAGATAAAGGGATTAACCTGTATTTCACGTACGAATTGCAGTCCCTTTAGGTTAGCCCAACTCTGCTGTCCTTAAATGGTCAGGGCAAAACATCGCAACGTCATTTTTCTTTGAGAGCGTCTGTATGTCTGAAAAAAAAACGGCATTGATTCTGGGCATTGGAGGGCAGGATGGTTATTTTCTGAGCCACCTGCTTGCCAATCACGGCTATTCTATAACGGGTTTTCTATTACCCAGAGATATGGAATCGCCGACCGTCCCTCATCTTCCTAACAGCAACCTGAAGCTTGTCGACACAGGTATCTGCGACTATGTGTCACTTCGGAGCATTGTGGCCGATGATAAGCCGAAGTTTATCTTTAATTTCGCTGGGGTAAGCTTTATTCCGTACTCGTGGGAAGCTCCCCGTGAAGTTGAAAAGACAAATGGCTTCGCAGTGGGGGAAATCCTCCAGATAATCCGGGAGGAAAACCCTGGGACGCGATTCTTTCAGGCCTGCAGTAGTGAGATGTTTGGGCACAATCCTGAAGAGTCGCCGCAAAATGAGAACACCAGGTTCAACCCTGATAACCCTTATGG
>JBMFSZ010000065.1:0-11962 GCA_049967315.1 Desulfomonilaceae bacterium | reverse complement strand
ATGGTCAACCATATACAGCATCTTTGCCTGTTTCTTCAGTTCTTCTTTTAACGAGTTCAGCCTCTGACGGTCTACGTTGAACGCACGTATATAGACATTTCTATATCCTTCAGGAGCCAATTCATACGAACTTAAAATGCTGACCAGGCGAGCTTCGTGCCGACGAATTATATCGGTAACCTCCTTGATTGAACCCGGGCGGTCTTCGAGTACGAAACCAAATTGCACCCCACGACGCGATAGTCCGCTCAAAGAAATCATGGCCCTAAAAAGGTCACTTTTTGTAATGATGCCAACAATTTTTCCTGAACCGTCAAGTACAGGGGCGCCCGATATTTTATTCTTGAGGAGAATCTCCGCCGCCTCTTCAACTGTAAGGTCAAAAGACAGTGTAATAGGGTACCTACTCATGACGGCCCCTACTTCAAGTTTCGACAGCAGATAAAGGATCCTTTGAATGTCCAGCATTACTGCGTCCGATGGAGACGCTCTTTTGAGGTCCCTGTCAGTGACTACGCCAACTAATTGGCCTTCCTCCATTACTGGCATCATGCTAATATCGTTTTCCATTAACATGTTTATAGCATGTTGCATTGAATCACTCGCATTTACGGTAACAACGTTTATACTCATCCAGTCTTTGACTAGCATCGGTTACCTCCTGCCATCAAACATCAGTTAGCAACGTTTTTGACGATATACTTGGATTGGTCGACGAATTAAAGCTGTCTTACCTACAAATATTGAATCTTGCTGGTGAAAACATCAAGAACAGATTCCGGTAGATGATAGACTTTAATTCTTTATCAGTAAACAAGTTTTTATATTGTGCTCAACGCTTTAGAAAATCCTGTTATGAATGGATAACCAAGGATCAGAGGAAGTCCTTTTCAATTGCCAACCTGCTCGAGTTTAGCGTCCCCTTGTTTGTTTTCCAGTTCGAGACGCCTTAGCTCCTTCCTAAGGATCTTACCAATTGCGCTTTTGGGAAGGCTTTCGATGAATTCAACATATTTCGGAACCTTGTATTTCGCGAGGTTCTGTTTGCAAAATTCGATAATTTCAGACTCAGTGGCGTGCTCTCCAGCTTTCAAAACTACGAATGCCTTGACCCTTTCACCGGAGTAAGCGTCGGGAATTCCGATAGCGCAGGCCTCCAGCACTTTAGGGTGCGAAAAAAGCACCTCATCCACATCTCTCGGATAAATATTGTAGCCACCGGAAATGATCATGTCTTTCTTTCTGTCGACGATTGAGAAATAGCCTTCTTCATCAAAAACAGCTATATCTCCGGTAAGCAACCATCCATCTTTGAGTGTCATGTCTGTTTCTTCCGGCCTGTTTATATATCCCTTCATTACCTGTGGACCTTTAACACAAAGCTCTCCCGGCGTCCCGGGAGAGGTAACTTCTTTCTCATAATCATTTACGTCTACGATTTTTGCGTCGGTATTGCAGAACGGTAGACCTATTGATCCAGGTTTTGTTTTTGCCCCGTATGGATTAACATGGGTGGTAGGTGAGGACTCAGTTAGCCCATAACCTTCACAAATTTCAATCCCGGTCAATTCTTTAAACTTGATTATAGTCTCCATTGGCAAAGGGGCTCCACCAGAGAAACATCCTTTTAACGAGGACAAGTCATATTTGTTCAGTTCCGGGTAATTTATCATTCCATTGTACATCGTTGGTACCGCTGATATGAATGTAACTTTGAACTTTTCAATAGCCTCGAGAATCGTTTTGGGTTCAGGCTTGGGAACTAGCGCATTGCTGTAGCCGTAAAATATTGCCGTATTCATGGCGGATGTCATCCCAAACGAGTGGAAGAACGGAAGACAACCAACTACCCTTTCAGCGCCGAGGTTGAAATCTGGAAACCAGGCGATCGTTTGTTGAACATTGCATGAGAGATTCTTATGAGTAAGCTGGACACCTTTGGATAGACCGGTAGTTCCCCCAGTGTACAGGAGACATGCCGTATCATCCCATGGCCTTTTGGGAAATTGGAGACTTGAAACGCTATCCTTGACAAGATCAGTGAACTCGAAAACGTCTTTAGCCGGAGGTGTCTTGAGGTGCATCCCCATTTTTGCCAGAATTTCTGGATTGTTCATTGGAGAAGGTAGATAATCACCTATATGACAAGAAACGATAGAGGTTATCCCTGTTTTCTTGCGCAAATCAATCATTCTGGGGACAAACAGGTCCAATGATACAAGAAATGTTGATCCGGAATCATTAAACTGATGCTCCAACTCCCGATCCGTATACAAGGGGTTATTTGTAACGGCGATTGCGCCGGCCCTGAAAGCCCCGTAAACTGCCACCACCATTTGCACAAGATTAGGAAGCAGCGTGGCGACACGATCACCAGGCTTAAGTCCCAGAGCGATTAACGAAGAGGCAAACCGGTTAACCAGGTTGTCCAGTTCACGGAAAGTTACTGTAGTTCCCTGGAACAAAAGGGCGGGATTGTCAGGAAACGTGCTGGCGCTTTTAGTCAGTGCTTCCGACAAAGTAATCTCGTCAAACTTGATTTCCGGGGGAACATCTTTTCTGTAAGACTTTAACCAGATTTTTTCCATCGCTATCTCCTTGTTAACCAAAACAGTTTATTTCGACGTTGCCAAGAAAAAGCTTGATGTTCATGTCCAGTTGCGACCTTCAAACAGTCCCTAAATCATTTCTCAATGGAAGTGCGAAAAGCCCTGTTGTTCATGCTAGTATTCAGAATTCAAACTTTTGGCTCCTTCCACCATGGGTAAAAATCTGGCATGTCCTTGGTTGGGCTTAACGAGAATTTGGGAGGACGCTTTTCCAGAAAACTCATGATCCCCTCGTGAGCGTCTTTTTGGCGACCACACCAATAAAAACAGCGTGAATCAATAAGATGGACAGATTGAGGATCCTTCTCCGTAAGTCCATGCCACAGAAGCGCTTTGCTTAGAGCAACGGAGACAGCCGACGTCTGTTGAGCGATCTCTCCGGCGATCGCCATAGCTTTGGGGACCACCTCCTCGGTCGGAAGCACATAGTTGAAGAGTCCGGAAGCCGCTTGTTCCTTCGGGTCAAATACTCTGCCAGAGTAAATTAGTTCCGTAGCCCGAGCAATTCCTACAATTCGCGGCAAAAACCATGATGAACACGCCTCAGGGACTACTCCGCGACGAGCGAAAACAAAGCCGATTTTAGCATCTGTGGAAACAATTCTGATGTCCATCGGAAGTGTAAAGGTAATGCCAACTCCTACGGCATGGCCGTTAATCGCTCCTATAACTGGCTTGCGACAATTAAAGATCGAAAGGACTACCTTACCTCCCCTGTCTCTGTGTTTGCTAATAGAAACTTTTCCATTGTTAGTCATGGTTGAATCAAAAGTGGCTTCACCAGAGCCTAGATCTGCGCCGGCGCAAAAGGCGTTTCCAGCGCCCGTAACGACAACCACTCTGACCATGTCATTTCGGTCCGCTTCTGCAAATATCCACTCCAACTCATCCGCCATAACATGAGTAAAAGCGTTCATTCGCTCAGGTCGGTTAAGTGTCACAAGAGCTACACCGTCTCTGAGTTCAAATTTGGTTTCTTTCAAATCCATCTACTATTTGATCTCCTTCTCATCATATTGAGTTCGATAATAAACCAACGGTGCTAAATGTTCATAATATTTTCCCAAATGATCGAATAACCCTGTCCGCGCCCTACGCACATGGTGGTTAAACCATAACGCGCCCCGGGGTTTTCCTGAAAAAGCCCCGCCAGGAATGCTACTAGTCTTGGACCGGAAGCGGCTAACGGATGTCCGTAGGCAAGGGATCCACCCCATCTGTTCACTTTAGGGTCATCCAAGCTCAAGTCCCACTGGTTAAGACAATATAGCGCCTGAACAGCAAACGCCTCGTTAAGTTCTATGATGTCTATATCATCAATTTTTAGACCAGCTCTATCCAAAGCTTTTCCAGTGGCCGGAACTGGGGCTATACCCATGAGTCTTGGGTCGACGGAAGCGACGCCGGAGGATACCCACCTCATTTTAGGCGAAACTTTTAGTTCCTTGGCCTTCGAGCGAGACATCAGCAGAACCGCTGAGGCTCCATCGTTAAGCCCGGCAGAATTTCCTGCCGTTACCCTGCCGTTTTCCCGAAAAGGGGTCCTGAGCTTTGCCAGCGCCTCCATACTGGTCTCGGGCCTCGGCTGTTGATCCTTGTCGACGATCATTCTTCCGCCATCTTCCAACTCAACCTGAATAGGCACGATCATATCCTTCATCTTACCGGATTTGATCGCCTCGTCGGCTTTTCGCTGGCAGTATAGAGCGTATGCGTCGGCCATCTCTCTGGTAATTTCGGGAAATTTGTCATGGAGATTTTCCGCGGTCATGCCCATGTTGAAAGCAGAAGAATCACCCATGACTTCCTCTGCCCGGGGATGAGGATCCCTCATAAAACCCATGGGTAAATGACCCATATGCTCTACTCCCCCTGCTAGGAGGCAGTCTGCCATTCCACTCGCAATGTATGACACGCCGAAACCAATAGCGGTCAGTCCACCTGCGCACATGCGATCGATAGAGCATCCTGGAATTTCCCAGCCAAGGTCTGCCAACATTGGGACCATTCTCCCAAGAGTCCCACCTTGTTCTTTAACCTGATTTGTCACACCCCACAGGCTGTCTTCTATCATTTCAGGTTTGATCGTGGGATTCCTTTCAAAAAGAGCCTTTATCAAGGGCACGCAGAGATCTTCGGCTCTGGTCCTCCAAAAAATTCCCTTTTCACCGGCTTTGCCAAAGGGGGTGCGTACAGCATCAATAACATATACCTCACGTGATCTTGTGGACATTTGGCTCACGCTCCTAAATATTTTTTGTTTTCGAGGATTGCTGCGATACCAAGCCCTCCTCCTCCGCAGATCCCTTCCATCCCATATCTAACGTTTTGTCTCCTAATCTCGTGCAACAACGTGACCAAAACCCGAGTTCCAGTACATGCTATCGGATGTCCTAAAGAAATGCCGGAGCCATTGACATTCACTTTCTTGTAGCTATCCGGTCCTATGCCCATTTCCTTGAGATCTGCCAGTACCTGTGCGGCAAAAGCTTCCTGAATCTCTATGAGATCAATGTCGTCCAGCTTAATGTTCGCCCTTTGTAAAGCTTGTTTGGCAGCGAGAGGCACTGTCCTGTACGTCTTTCTTGGGTCGTCTCCCACGCAAGCGCAAGATTTGATAGTCGCAATAGGGTTTAAACCAAGTTCAGCAGCCTTTGACGCAGATGTAAGCAACACAGCGGCAGCTCCGTCGTTTTCGGAAGATGAGTTTCCTGCTGTACAAACGCCTCCAAGAACCGGCCTCAAACGGCTCAAAGCTTCCAGTGTAGTATCCGGTCTAGGATTCTCGTCACGGTCCACGACTCTGCATTCGCCCCTTTTCCCAATGATTTCGACCGGCACGATTTCCTCCACAAATTTACCGGAGTCAATTGCCGCGCATGCTTTCCTATGGCTTTCCAGGGACCACTGATCACATTCCTCCCTGGTTATTGTATGATCCTCAGCCGCTGTTTCAGCCCAAGACATCATGGTCGGCAAGATTCCGTATCTCTCTTCAGGTTGAGACATTACACGGGCCCTCTGTATGCGGTCGAAAAAGGGGATTCCCCACAGGGACAGATCGCCGTGGCCCCTTGGCATACCTTTGGTTCCTCCAATTCCCCATTTGACACTACCGGGCAGATAAAACTCCGCATTGCTCATGCTTTCCGCTCCACCGGCCACTACAATATCGGCCTGTTTTGAAGCTATAAGGGCCATGGAGAATCGAACAACATCAAGGCCTGTGCAACAACGGCTGTCCAAGGTTACGCCCGGGATGTTTTCGGGCCACCCTGCTTTCAGAAGGGACATTCGCGCTATGTTTACGCATTCTCCGTTCTGGTAGGACTGCCCCAGAACGACCTGATCCACAAGTCTAGCCTCGATTCCCGATCTTTTGATCACTTCATTGATTACCAGGGCGCCAAGTTCGTACGCCTGAACGTCCTTCAATACGCCCATATATCTGCCAACAGGTGTTCGAACCCCTGCCACAATAACTACTTCATTCATGTGATTCTCCATCTTCAGCTCCAAGCTTCCATTGTCAGCCAAATAAGAGCGAGGAAGCATTTTCCTGCAAAGGACTGGATAAGAAGTTGGGGCTATTTCTTGATATCTTTCCTAGTCCCGTCCGGGTTGTACTCATACCATCCTTTACCGGCTTTCCGTCCGAGGTGCCCTGCGGCTACCTTCCGTCGAAGTATAGCTGGCGGAAACCAGCGAGGGTCTTTTGTTTCTTCGTATATCGCAGTTAAGGCTCCGCAAGTTATGTCCAGACCCACCATGTCACCGGTCTCGAAAATTCCCATCCTGCGTCCAGAAGCCAGGCGCAAGCCTTTGTCGATATCTTCGACAGAGCCCACGCCCTGCTCAACCAGTCTCATCGCCTCTATGGTAGATGGGAAATTGATCCGGTTGATAAGAAATCCCGGCACGTCCTTGTGAACAAGAATAGGCTCTTTCCCAATCGCTTCAACAAACAGTTTCCCTTTGGCGAACACTTCGTCGCTGGTAAATTGGCTGCGCACGACTTCTACAGCTTCCATCATGGGAACAGGACTGAAGAAATGAAGTCCCAAAACCCGTTCAGGATATGGGATTTGAGCTGCCAGAGAGCTGATGGGGATGGCGCTCGTATTGCTGGCCAGTAATGTTTCAGGTTTAGCCACAGAGGCCAAGTCTCTGAAGATTTGCTGCTTCAAAGTCAAGTTCTCAAATACCGCTTCAATACAAATCCCGACTTCAACCACCGAAGCGATGCTATCGCTAGGCTTTATACGAGCCATCACGTCTCCCAGCGGCCCCTGAATTTTCTGTTTTTCCACGAGTTTTCCGGCAGACCAGGCAATATTAGTCAAGGCGCGTTCCAGGGCCTTCTGATCCAGGTCATACAGGGTCACCTGCAATCCCGCCGAAGCGCAAACCTGAGCAATACCAGAACCCATTAATCCGGCCCCAACAACAAATACTTTTGAAATTTCCATTCGAACCTTCTCATCCTTTCAGAAGTTCACGGGCAATTACAATACGTTGAATTTCACTAGTGCCTTCGTAAATGCGAGTCAAACGCAAGTCACGGTAATAACGCTCTACGGGATAATCCTTCATGTAACCCATGCCACCGTGGATCTGAACAGCCATATCAGCGACCCTGTTGGCCATCTCAGAGCAGAAGAGCTTGACCATCGAAGCCTCTTTTATGACTGAAGATCCGGTTTTATCCCTGAGCCAGGCCGCGTGGTAGACTATTTGCCGCGCAGCGTAAATTTGAGTGGCCATGTCTGCCAGCATGGACTGGATGGCCTGAAAGCTCCCGATAGGTTTTCCAAACTGGACGCGTTGTTTAGCGTATTCGACCGAAAGATCCAGCAATTTCTGTGCAGAGCCCATAGTTGAAGCTCCCAGGGTGAGCCTTCCCTTGTCGAGAACCTTCATGGCAGTTTTGAACCCCTGTCCAATGTTGGGCTCACCACCAATTACATTTTCCCGGGGGACTATACAGTTATCAAAAATGAGTTCACATGTGTGCGACCCACGCATGCCCATCTTGCGCTCTATCGTACCTACGTAAAAGCCAGGAAAGGTTTTTTCAACGATAAAAGCAGTAATTCCACCCTTGGCTCTTTTGTCCCTGTCCGTCAGCGCGAAGACTGTCGCTACATCAGCTATATTCCCATTAGTTATGAAATGTTTCCGACCGTTTAGGATCCAGTGAGAATCCTTGAGTTCGGCTGTGGTTTTCAAGTTGGCGGCGTCAGATCCGGCTTCAGGTTCTGTCAATGCAAAGCATCCCATCCATTCTCCTGACGCTAGCTTTGGCAAGTATCGGCGCTTCTGCTCTGGGGAACCATCCAGAACAATCCCCTGGGAACCAATTCCGTTATTTGTCCCTATATGTGTCCTGAAACAGGCGTTTACCTTACCCATTTCCTCATAAACGAGGCATTCACCCAAACATCCCAGCTCGAGGCCACCATATTCTTCAGGTATTCCGAGACCAAAAAGGCCCAGTTCACGCATTTTTTGTATCACATTTTCAGGGATTCGGTCTTCTTCTTCGACCTGGCGGCTTATCGGTTCCAGGTCCTGTTTTACAAAGCGTCTCACTGTATCTATCATCATGCGTAAATTTTCAGGTATTTCAAAATCCATCGACTTCACCTCTATCTTGAAATCAAACAATTTCAGCTCTAGAATGGTTCCTTAGGACTCTTAGGCAACTAGCATGCCAAGAAACATTCACATCTAGAGATGCTCTTATGAT
The DNA here is from genome assembly GCA_049967315.1 of Desulfomonilaceae bacterium. GTDB lineage: Bacteria > Desulfobacterota > Desulfomonilia > Desulfomonilales > Desulfomonilaceae > CAJBEZ01. The sequence goes on along the minus strand of JBMFSZ010000065.1, from coordinate 3,604 downwards.
CCCAAGATTAGTGTTCTTCTTTGGCAGGTTTTTGAATTAACAAAAATGTGGGGTTAGGGAATCTGAAGAATATTGTCTACATGGCAGATTGGGCCTAATTTAAAAATTCTTAAAGTTTAAGAGTGGGGGGCCCAAAACTGTATTGTATAGAAATCTATACATAGTATAAAATTATATACAGGTGCAAATTAACCTGAAAGTCTGATATCTTCTCTACCTTTTCCGGTTTAAACCGTGGCGCGTCATTTTCTGATACAAACCCGTCCTATGTATTCCTAACAAACGAGCGGCCTGTGTCCGATTACCCCCTGTAAATTCCAAAACCCGTAAAATTGCGCGTCGTTCAGCAGAAGCCATTTCTTCTTCCAAACTGTTTACTCGTAGAGGCATACGCTGTGTATCGCTTTCAACATTGCTTATTTCAAGAGGCAAACTTTCTAGAGTGATGACACTTTCTTTGCCCACAGAAGCGGCTCGTTTCAACACATTTTGCAACTCGCGAGTGTTTCCAGGCCAATCATAGGCAATGAGCCTTTCCATTGCAGCGGGTTCAATACGACGGGGGGGTAACCCTGGGCGATCACGCATCAAGGATAGAACGTGGTAAGCCAGGCGCGGAATATCGTCACGAATTTCCCGTAACGGCGGTGTGTTAATCTGAAAGATGTTCAATCGATAATACAGGTCTCTCCTGAAAAGGTCTTGAGAAAGCATTGCTTTGAGATTACGGTTCGTTGCGGCAATAACTCGAAAATCCAGTTTGAGTGTGCGTGATCCTCCTACTCTTTCTACTTCTTTGTTTTGGAGAACGTTCAAGAGCTTGGCCTGCATTGGCAACGGGAGTTCTCCTAATTCGTCAAGAAAAATGGTACCTTTGTCAGCCAGTTCAAACTTGCCTGGTTTGCCTTTGGAGCTAGCTCCTGAAAAAGCGCCGGCTTCATATCCAAACAATTCGGATTCGAAAAGTTCCGCAGGAATGGCCGCACAATTGACACGTATTATTGGCCGTTCACGTCGAGAGCTAAGCTGGTGTATGGCATGAGCAAAGATTTCTTTACCAGTCCCTGTCTCTCCAGTTATTAAAACGGGCAACTCAGAGGCTGCGGCCTGCAGAGCTACTTTCTTTGCCTGTCTCATGGGAGCGGATTCACCTACGACCGCATCGATGGAATAGCGGCTCCTGTATGCTTCCTGGAGTTCCTTTTCATAATAGTTCAGGCGGCTCTCCAGGACTTCGACCTGCCTAACAAGTTCCCTGACTTTGTCAGTGTCCCAAAACATCAGCTTTGCGACAGCCCCAATGATGTTTCCTTTGCGGTCACGCAGGGGTATCCGCGCGATTACACGATCTTTACCGCCCAATCGGAAAAGCTTGCCGATTTCTGCACGACCGGTCTCGAGAACTCGAGTTATCTCACTTCCTGGGTTCAATTCCAGAATATGTCTTCCGATGGCCGATTCACGGGAAACTTCATAGAAGGCTTCGTCCGATCCACTGATATAACGGACTATACCTTCTGCATCGACCACGATCTGGCTTTCATGGGGGTTGTCGAGTAGGGCTTCCAGCAAATCTGCAGGGATATTTTGACTCGGGTATTCTGGCATTCGATTTCCTAAACGTTAAAGACCATCCAGGGCATCCAGGAATTATTTACGATTTTGAGGTTGTTTTAGTGTATATTCAATTAAAATCAATTCGAATTCAGTTCAAAAAGTTAAAGGTCTGGTTTGTTTGAACCTAAAGAGGTCACCTTGAAAGTTAAACTACGAAAAAAATCGGGGTCGGATTGGCCCGGATGAACTTGCCTGTCAATCAACGTGGCATTGAATCACTTCTCTCTAAATATTACCACGCCATGCAAGTGGTGTTACTCCTTTTATATTTTGCTGCTATGGCCGTCCCTGCTACAGGCTGGGAGTTCGATATTGAATCGTCCATCCTGAATTTTAGGTATATTTATGCTTCCCAGGCAGGGTCAAGGGGATTTTTCGGACCTTTCAACATTGACATGAGTACCCTGGGGGGAGATCTGGCCCCGCTGAATGGCTGGTTTCAAACAAGGCTGGTAACTGGGACAACCGCTGAGTTGTCGTCAACTCGTATGGCCATATTTCCCGTATTGAAACTTAATCAGGCTGTAGCCGTTCGTGGTACCTACAGGATTGGGCAGGACGCCACATCGGTCAATCAGGTCTACGAAAATCCCGATATTGAATCAACCTTTTCAGATGGAAGGTGGACGAGGTTGTGGATGACGGTGGATAGCCCTATGGGCCGGATCTACTATGGTAAACGCGGCTTTCAGCAGGGTTTGGGGTTACAGTTTGGAAGCGCAGAGACTGCTGATGAAATATATGAGTCTGATCTTAGGACTGTCGAAATGTTTCAACTGGAAACCTTCTTCGGCCCATTCACCTTTGGTGGTGGTTTTTATCCGAGGAGAAGGGGCAGCAATCGTTACTCCAATCCTGATGATCAGAATTCAGCACGTACGACAGATATTCTGGGATACATAAGATTTGCTGCAGGACCAGTTGACGCGGGGGTTGGAGGCTTTTACTTCGCATTTCACGAGGGACCGGAGGCCTTGCAAACAGTTCAGGATCGGTCCGGAGTTCCCCCTTCCGACACAGCGACAACTGAAGGTTGGTTATATCTTAAATACAATAATGGCAGATTTGTAATCAATTCTGAAGCCGACTGGTATTACAGTACGATAAAATATCAGCCAGCCATGAGTGGTTTCATTCCGGGACCTGGCTACGATATGAACGGTAGTGGAGGGCTCTATAAACCACCATACATAGAATCGTGGCGTTACATGCTTGAACTGGGAGCCTATGCCGGTCCTGCCAAGGTTAGCCTGCTTGTTGCCCATATGCCTGGACCTGACAGAAGGCACGGAGTCCTTATAGATAAACAGCCATATATTCAGGCGATAGAAGAGAGCGGCTTCCAGGTTTTTTACCCCTACAACATACTAATGGCAAAATATTACAGGGCGGGCGTAAATTCCTACCGTGACATGTCTGCCTCAGATGTCGCTGGACTGCGCTCTAACTATATGGTCGCGAGTAACCTCGATATTATCTCATCATTAATGGTCGCGAGACGGTCGTCCGACGGATATGGGTGGGGCTATGTAATGCCTAATCCCGATCCTTTGAATTTCGGTTACTTGCGTTTCAGGAATTCGGGAAGTTTCAACGACCCGACCCCCAATATCGTTGAGAGAGATTTAGGCTGGGAATTCGACATAGGCATGGTTTGGAAGCTCCTGGAGAATTGGCGTCTTTACATGCGTGGCGCATATTGGCAGCCGGGCAAATGGTTCAATTACGCTTGCATAGACAAGTCAGTTCCAAACTGGGACAATCCATCGCCTTCCAATAATTATGGAATTAATCCAAACCGCACTATTGATCCAATAATAGGATTTGAACTCTTTCTTGACGGTAGACTTTAAATTAGGTCACGCTGGTCAATGGCTGGCAAAGAAAACTGTTATGGTAACATTCCCACGGACAATTTCTGGGGGACCATTAACCCCAAACTGGTTTTTCACTACTACTTCAGAACCAGGAGAGAGGTGACCGAGAG